>JBMOGP010000007.1:0-17322 GCA_049318285.1 Hyphomonadaceae bacterium | reverse complement strand
ATGGGACCTCGAATACCCAGATGTTGGCGGTTCGTACGGAGGGGTTCTTGATCTCGGGAAGCATGTTCACAAAGGCAGTGCTGCGAACAGAGCCGCTGCCGGTGACGATTGCGATGTATTGCTTGCCGTCGACCTCGTAGCTGATGGGATTCGAGTTAGGTACGTCGCCGAGGCGCGTGCTCCACACGCGTTTACCGGTCGCCTGATCATAGGCCGAGAATGCCCGATCCATCGATCCGGCGAACACCAACCCCCCAGCCGTGGGCAGCGTGCCGGTCAGGATCGGGGCGCGCTCACGCGTGATCCAGAGCTGCTTTTTGGTCAGGAGATCAAGCGCAACGAATCGGCCATACAGCCCGTCGCTGTCGGGCATGGGCCGGGTGTTGGCACGCACGCCGGTCGAAAGCAGTCCGCGTTGGCCCTCCGGAAGTGGCACTAGGTCCATGCAGGCTTCAGCCAGCGGCACGAAGAGGACGCCGGTGGTGGGGTTGAAGCCGGACGGGTTGTAGTTCTTCCCGCCAGCGGCGGTGGGGCAGATCATCTTCGTCTTGCCGTCACCCGGGATCAGGTTTGGATTGACGGTCTTGCGCCCCGTCTTGGGATCGATTGAAGTGATAAAGTTCTGCATGCCCAGATCGATCGAGAAGAGGTATTTCCCGGTCGCCGGATCGAGCGCATCGTGCACGGCCGCCTTGCCGGCAGTGACGAGTACGCGACGCGTATTGGCGCCAGTTCCAAGCGTCATGATCTGACGTTCATACGACCAGTCCAGGTCCATCTGGTCGTTCTCAAGATGCTGATAGTGCCAGACGAGTTTTCCGGTATCCGGGTTCAGCGCGATGGTCGCGTTCGTATAGAGCGCGTCGTTGTTGGCGCCTTTCACGCGGTCGCGCAGAGGCTTCGTGTCATAGGTGGGCGCCGGACCGAAGAAGACGAGGTTGGTCTCCTTGTCATAGCTGCCCGGCGTCCAGATCGTGCCACCTTTGCGCGCCTCGTAAGGCATGTTGTTCCAGGTGTCGTAATTTGGCTCGCCTGGCTTGGGAATGGTGTTGAAGCGCCACGCTTCCTTGCCGGTCGTGGCGTCGAGCGCCACGATGACGGGCTTGGGTCCGCGCGTTCCGAAAATCACCTTGCCCCTGGCGACGATCGGGCCGCCAGACATGGGGTAGCGCTCCTGGCCGACACCGGTGTTCCAGACCAAGACGCCTGTCTTGACGTCCAGCGCTACGATATGAGCGTCGGACGTCGGCATGAACACCAGCGAGCCGTAGATCGCGATCGACTTCTTCGGGTCGGGCGTGACGTCTTTGGGCAAGCGGTAGGTGTACTGCCACAGGATGTCCCCGGTTGCGGCGTCAACGGCCTGCAGGATGTCCTTGAAGGCGTGAACGAACATCACGCCATCATGCACCAGCGGCGTGCTCAGGTTCGGGCCCGGCGGCAAGGCAAGCGACCAGCTGAGGCGCAGCCTGTCGACATTGCCTTTGTCGATCTGGCTCAGCGGGCTAAAGCCTTGGGCATCTCGAGTCCGGCGTCCGTCGAGCCAGTCCGATGGCGAGGGCGATGACAGCATCTGCTCTGTCACAGGCGTGATTTTGGCGAGCGGGCTGGGCCGCGCAGCTGGATTCGGCGGCAACTTCACCCCAGATGCGATCTGGCTGAGATTGAACGTCGTCGCCGGTAGGGTCATGGTTCTCTGCGTGAGGGGAGTCAGCGGCGGTCCCGCGGCGATCGTGTTCCTCGACAGCAGATAGGCGACGACATTGAGGTACTCCTCCTCCGTCAGCGAACCGGGTTGTGCAGGCGGCATCGTGTCGGTCACGTAGTGGAATAACTCTTCAACGCTCTTACCGCCCCAGCGCAGCAGGAAGTCGTCGCCCCGCAGCATGGGACCAAACTCGCCATCGTCGAGACCTTCGCCATGGCATGCGAGGCATTGACGTTCGTAGGTAGCCTTTCCAGAGATAGCCTGCGCCGGCGAGTAACTCGGGCTCTCCTGCGCGGATGCGCTCAGACCCGCCGCAAACACCGAGGCAGCGACGAGCGACCCTTGAAGGCAGGATGTCCATCTCTGGACCTGACCGGCGCTGCGAAGCGCCCGCTGGCCGGGCCCAAACTGCGGCGCGATGTTCTGCGTGCTGCCCAACTTCATCCTCTGTCCTCCCCTGTCTCAGATGTGCATCGCCTGTGGCCCGAACGATCTCCGGTCCTAGGCGGCAAGTGTTCGATCAGGCTTTCAGGCCGCGAAGGAAGTCGAGCAGCAGCGCATTCACTTCCTCGGGACGCTCCTGCTGCACCCAGTGCCCTGTGTTCGGCAGAAGGGTCACGCCGCGCAGATCGTTCACGGTGGTCTTCATCGCGGTCGTCAGCGCATCTGCGCTGGCGCCCGCAATGACGATGTCCTGTTCGCCTGCGACGAACATGACCGGTGCGGAAATCTTCGCGCCCGTCAATTGCGGAGTTGTTTCCCAGTTGCGGTTGATATTGCGGTAGTAGTTGATACCGCCACGGAAGCCCGCTTCTTTGAACTCGCTGACATAGTAGTCCAGGTCTTTCTGCGTGAGCCAGGCAGGCAATTGCTTCATCTTGCCCATGCGCGGAATCCAGCCGCCGGCGGAGCGGCGCGGATCGGTGATTTCAGGCGGCTCGACCGGCGTCTGGCCTTCGGCCAGCAAATACATGCGGCTCAGGAATTCATACGGCTGCGCGTCGAATTCCTTCTCGGCGACGCCGGGCTCCTGGAAATAGACCGTGTACCAGAAATTCTCGCCGTAGCGCGCGCGCGTTGCATCCATCGGACGCAGGTTGGGATTGCGGCCGCGATAGGGGACGCTCATCGCCGCGTATCCATTGAAACGATCCGGGTGCAGCAGCATCGCGTTCCAGGAAACAACTGCTCCCCAATCGTGACCGACCAGGATCGCCGTCTTCTCTCCCATGGCGTCGACCAGTCCGACGATGTCTCCGGTCAGATGATGGATATCGTAGTCCTCAACCACCTTCGGTTTGTCTGATTTTCCATAGCCGCGCATGTCGGGGGCGACGACGTGATAGCCGGCAGCCGCGAGCGCCGGGATCTGGTGACGCCAGGAATACCAGGACTCCGGGAAGCCGTGGACGAGGATGACGAGCGGCCCCTTCCCCATCTCCGCGACACGCAGCTGGATCCCGTTGGTCTTTACGTTGCGGAATGAAGGGCCGGGCTGCGCTGACGGCGGTGGAACCTGCGCGCACCCTGCAGCTGCGATACCGGCAAGGGAAGCGCCGCCGATCATGGCGCGGCGTCTGGACACCCACATGCTTGTTCTCTCCGTCGAACCTGTTGTGCGCAGTTTCCTGCGTCTGTTGCGAGTTTCTGTCGCCGGTATTCGGCGCAGCCGAACTCTGGCGTCGTCAGCGCGGCGTCTTGGCCGGTTCCTTCTTTTCAAGAACGCGCGCGCCGCTGAGGATGTTGGCAATGGAGTAGTTGCCCTCGTGGCAAGCGTGTTCGTAGATGCGCTCTGATGTCCGGTACAGGGAATACTCGGCCAGCCAGGGTTTCTCATACACCTCTGGATCGACAACGGTGTACTGGTACAGCAGTTCATCGTCCGAGATCCGCGTATAGCGCTCGATTACCCTGGCGTCCGTGGACACGATCAGGTTGGAAACGCTGCGTATGCGTTCCTTGGCTGGAAGGCCAATGGTCTCGACCACCAAGGTCTCGCCCTCCCATCGTCCGATCGAGTCCCCCCACTGGGGTCTTACCTCTGCGGGCATGTGAGCGTCCGTGAGCGGTATGAGGCGCGTCTCGCCGCCATACTCAGTATGCACCACAACATGGCCGGAGGTCTGAACGATCATCCAGGGATTGAGCTTGCCGTTGCCAATCGCGGTCATCGGCGTAAGTCCAAGATTGGACAAGCAGCGTTCCCAGTTCGGGCGCTCTTCGGGATTGTCCATCGGCGGCGGCTTCCGGTCGGCGATCTCCTTTCGGGCTGCCGCAGTGTAGGGCAGCTTGCCGTCCGCGGGCTCGACTACGCTGCGCGAGCGCCGCTGCCCGCGGACCACGCCAAGGCCGTCGGTCGAACGGGCGATCTCGGGAAGTTCCGGGTCCAGGGCTTTTTCCAGCCGGTCCGCGAAGGCGTTCATGATCTTGTCCCCGATCGTCTTCGCCTCAACCTCTGACAAGATGAGATTCGGCACGCCTTCGGGAGCCTCAAGGATCAGGAACGAATTGTGGTTCCAGTTGCCCTCAAGACTTGGCTGACCTGAGGAAGTGCGAGGCGCAACGTAGGAGCGTGCGCCGGCATCGGCGGCAGCGCCCGGGGCCACGGTCTGGGCGCTGGCGAGCGGCCCGCAGCAGAGGGCGGCGGCGAACAGCGCAATGGCCGAAGGTCTTGAGGTCACGGGTGGTCTCCGAACTATTTGGGATCGGCCTGCCGCGGCCGGTTTGTGTCGATCGGACTGCATGCCGCCCTGCACGATCGGATGCTTGACGCCAAACAGTTCGGTGCATCGCGTCTTCATTCGGAGGTCTCCGGCGGGTGTTTCCCGTGATCAAACCAGTTGTGAAACTCCAGTATTGCCATTCTGTACCAATCGGTCAACAATAACTCATGGCACGTCCCATCGAGTTCGACATCATGACTGCGAGGGAGAGCGCAATGATGCTCTTCTGGCGCAACGGCTACCAGGCGTCATCACTTTCGGATCTCCTGGATGAGATGAAGATTGGCCGCGGCAGTTTCTACGCCGCGTTCGGAGACAAGCGGCGCCTGTACCTCGAGTGCCTCAACCTTTTCGCGGAGCGGACCGCTGCCATTGTCCAGAAGACCAGGGACAAATACCCGCCGATGGATGCACTAAGGTATTTCCTGCAACACAGCCTGAAACATGCTGAAGGATCGAAAGCAGGATTCGGCTGCATGGCGGTCAACACCGTCATCGAACTCGCAGGCGTGGACGACGAACTGGCCGCAGCTGCCAGCGCATGGCTGACACAATTGCAGATCCTGTTCGAAGAGTGCCTGTGCGAGGCCGGCTACTCTCCGGCACGCGCAGCGGAATACGCCGCCTATCTCATGCTGGTAAATGAAGGTGTCCGCGTGGCGAGCCGCCGCAAACTCTCCCGTCGTCAAAGCCTCGAGGCAATTGATACTGCGCTTCGCCTGCTGCAAACAGCACCCCGCTGAACAGACCACCGCTGACCTGCCCTTGGAGTTTCGGGCCTCGCCAAGCTTGAATGACGAACGTCCGCTTCGGGCCCCGGTCCTGCCCGAACAGCGCAAGGTTACGGACGGCAAGGTCGATCAATTGCTGCCGGTCGTCCCGCCCTTACGGACCCGGCGGTTCTTCGCCCAAGGGCAGTCATTGACGTGCTGCGCTTGGTCCGAAGATCGTGTGGCAGGCCACTCGCCCAAAATCCGCCCCACCCGTGTTGCTACCGCGTCGTGATCGACGCCTCAACGCGAGAGCACCGTGACGACGCATGTTGCCTCTTCAATGCCCAGAAGCCTCCGCCGTTCTCCGCTACCGCAACCCTTGCCTGCTCTACTTGCCGAGAGCCGCATTCTCCTCGCAGCTGACTTACGAGCTCGAATACCTGGGCGAGACCGGTGGCTCCGATGGGGTGACCTTTCGAGATCAATCCACCTGACGGATTGACCGGCTTGAGACCTCCAAGACGAAAATCTCCTGCCAGCACCCGGCGTCCCGCCTCCCCTCTTGGAGCGAGACCCAGATTTTCAATCTGGAGAATCTCGGCAATGGCGGCAGCGTCGTGAACTTCGGCAACATCAATGTCTGCTGGCACCATACCTGCTGCCTCGCACTCGGCGATCATCGTCATCCAGATCTTTCAGCCAATCGCGCACCGGTTCGGCACCGGCGGAGGTCTGAAAGAAGAAGGCCGGTATCTTCTTGGGCTGCGTCGCCAAGCAATCTCACCATGATATGAGATATGTACCTTATAAGGTACACTCTTGTCAGGAAAAGACTGCACCACCGCCGAGAACGGCTGGCGCGCTCCAATCCGGCCGATCGCACCTTGGTCGCTGATGCGGCGCGACCTCGCCCAAAATTGGACATCAGGTCAGTCCAGGCTTTCGCAGTCCTGGAGGCGATTCTATTGAATGTCCCTCAGGTGAAATGGCTAAGGTTTGCGGCCCGTCTTGCCCCCGTACTAACGTCAGGATTGTATCGGGCTTCGAGGCAGTTCCGCAGTGAGGGAGATGGTGATGGCGGGGGCAACGAGAAACATACTTGCGATGGCGTGGCTCGCTGTCACAGGACTTGTAAGTGTGCAATTCGAGTTGGTCAGCCCGCCGGCGCAGGCGCAAGCCAGCGAGAGTCTTGACGCCGAGACCTGCCTTTCGGGTCGCCAGGTCGATCGAGGCTATACCTACGACAACACCTGCAACCAGCCGATCACCTTGAAGTATTGTGCCCGCACGCCCTATCAGGACTGCCAGGCAGAGACGCAGTTCGTAGCGACCCAGATAGCGGCCTATGGCAGCACGACCTTTTCCGTACCAGACGGAACGAACAGCATTAGGCGATCGGCCTGCACAGCACGCGGAGAACACTATTGGCTGAAGGCGGATGCTTTTTTCGGCGTTGAAGGTAGATATCGTTGCGGCCCTAATGCGGCTGCGACGGCCGAAATCCGCCTCGCCAACGAAAATTTCGGACCCTATGAAGCCGGTATCTGGCGCGCGCGGCCCGTACAGCTATCTTCGCCTCGTACGGCCGAATGCATCGCGGTGATCAACCATGGCGCCATGGGCCTCGACGCCGACGGGTCGAGCTTCGTCAAGGAGCGCTACCTCGATGGCATAGTTTTGCGGATTCATTGGTCTGGAGCGTGTGATGCTGATGGCTTGATCAGCGGCAGCGGTACGCTGAGTGTCATTGTCATCGGCGCGGTGGATATCCTGGAAAGGAACTTCATTGGTACCGCCGATCGCGGCCTGTTGGTCGGCGCCGCCGGATACGACCGGGACAGTGGCGGCGATGATCCGCCAGAGCCGATCTATTTCAACAATGGCTGCAACAACTGGAACGGTGCGCGACCCAACACCTGCGATCCCGCCGCCGGCTTGGGCGCGCGCCAGCGCTATCTGGCCGCGTCGGCAGCAAGCCGGCCTTCAACTGCTGTGGTCGGCACCTTCCGCGACTGTTCGGATTGTCCGCAGATGGTGTCGATTCCGGCGGGCAGTTTCATGATGGGCTCGCCGGCGAGTGAGGCTGGGCGCAGCGCCGACGAAGGCCCGCAGCGGCGCGTGACTGTTCCAGCCTTTGCGGCGGGTAAGTATGAGGTGACGTGGGCAGAGTGGGATCGCTGCGTTTCGGCGGGCGCTTGTGCATCGCTCAAGGCAGACGGTTTTGGCGGCGGCTCGCGTCCGGTTACGAATGTCTCGTGGAACGAGGCGGTGGCATACACGAAATGGCTGTCGAACAAGACTGGCCGGACCTATCGGCTGCTTTCAGAGGCCGAATGGGAGTATGCTTCACGGGCGGGCAGTTCTGGACGCTGGGGCTTTGGAGACAATGAGGAGTTGCTGGGCAGCTATTCTTGGTTTTCCTCAAATTCTGGCTCTGCAACACACCCGGTGGGCACAAAGACAACCAGTGCTTTTGGTCTTCACGACATGCATGGCAACGTCCGGGAGTGGGTTCAGGATTGCTATGCCGAGAACTACTCAGCCGGTCAGCCATCCAATGGCAGCGCCTATGAGGGAGGCTCCTGCTCCTATCGCGTCGGCCGCGGTGGTGCTTGGGCCACCTATCAGCAGGACCTCCGCTCGGCCAACCGCGGCGGGGACCAGCCTGCGCGCTCGCTCGATGCCGTCGGCTTCCGGGTCGCCAGGGCTCTTTGATTATGGCTTGCAACCTTTTGCGGCTCGCGACTGCGCGCTCTTGTTGTGCTTTCTGTATTGCTGGCTCGCCGCTCCGGCAGTGAACGTCCATTGTGGGCCCCAGTGCCGCTGGAATAAGCATTTCGGCAATCGGGCTGAGTCGATCCATTCCTGCCGGTCAGAGACGGAGCCGCGATGCGGCGGGACCTCGCCTCAACTCGGTCAGTCGTAACACTTCGAGGTCTCGGGCGGATTCAACCTTCTTCCGGCGGTTCGGTAATCCTTGCGCCTAAACCAGCGGGGCTGGCGCTTGTCGGATATTTTCCTCTCCGACGCGAGCGCCGGTCAATCAACGGCAACCGAAACCCGCAGGAATGTCGCCGGAATCGCAGTCTTTCCCGGATCGCTGCTCTTGTTCTGTCTCTTGAACAGGGTGTCCAGTTCACCGAGAAGCGCATCAGTCCGGCCGTTTCGTTCTGCAGCTTCAAAGGCATTCATGGTTGGGCCGTAATAGGTCCTGAAGGCTTCCAGCAAACCGGATGGGGCGCCCGGAAAGTTGAAGCTGTAGGTATCCCTCAGGAACGAGATGTTGTTCCGAGAAATTCCGGCGCTTCCAAACCGCTCGATGACATTGTCTTCCACGCCCCACGTCATCGGGCTGACAAACCCCTCGGGCGGCGGCGGGGAATAGGACGAGCTGATCTTGAGGATCTGCGCGACGAGGGTTGGATCGTTGGGAATCCAGTTGCCCATCACCACGCGCCCGCCTGGCCGGGTAACCCGCACCATTTCCTTTGCCACGTCGAACGGCCTCGGCGCGAACATGGCGCCGAAGATGCTGACCACCAGGTCGAACGAACCACTCTCGATGCCTTCCAGATTGGACGCGTCGCCCACCTGAAACCGGCAGTTCGCAAGCCCGTGCTCAGCCGCCCGCTTGTTTCCCGCTGCCACCAGGTTGGCGGCGATGTCGACGCCCAGCACGTCTGCCCCGAGCTTCGCTTCCGGCAGGGCCGTCGTTCCATCGCCGCATCCGAGGTCAAGAACCTTCAATCCTCGTGTTATCCCGAGCTGGCCGACCAGCGCCTCGCCGCTCTCGCGCATGCACTGAGCGATGCGGGTGAAATCGCCTTTTTCCCACAGCATCCTGTTCGGGTTCATTTTGAATCTCCATTTTTCTCAGCGCGCGTGCCCAGGATCGGGCGACCGCGATATCGTTCAGCGGCTCTCGTCGGCCAGCGGCCTATTCAAGGGACGCAGCGAATGCTTCAGCGTCGACCGGCCCCTCGAAGGCGATGAACAGGGTGCATGGCTTGTCGCCAATGCAACCCGCCTCGTGGGGCTTATTCGCCGGTCCATAGGCATACTCGCCTGGCGTCAGCACTTCCGCTTTCTGCCCCTTGTAGCGCACATTGAGCTGGCCCTCGACCAGCACCATGCGCTCCGGCGAGCTATGGGAATGGGGGGGGATTTGATAGCCGCCCGGCACGCGCAGGAAGACATCGGCGTTCGGCCGCGCAGGATCGCCATGCAGCACGGCGATCTGACATCCGGCCGGGAAGATGGGCGGGCACGGACCCCATTGCAGGTCGGAGCCTACCGTGCGCGTGATAGCGGGCCCGGTGGCAACCTGAGCGCTGCTCGTCGCGCATGCGGACACGAAAGCACATGCGATGGCGACAGCCGCTCGTCCAAGTCCCTTGGTTCTGGCGTCGTTCATTTCATTCTCCTTTTGTCTTCAACCCGAGGGTTGGCAGACGGGTTGATGAGCCACGGCTTACGGCAGCCGGCCCGGTGATGCTTGAAGACGGTCTGGAGAAGTTCTGGAGATTGGCGCCCCATGCGCTATGATTTCAGGCGATGATTCATTGTTTCCGGGAATTCGAGCTGGACACGGAGCGCGTCGAGCTTCGCAAGAACGGCGTTGCAGTCGCCGTGGAGCCGCAAGTCTTCGCCCTTCTCCGGTTCCTGATCGATCACCGCGACCGGATGGTCACCAAGGACGAGATCGTCGCTGCCGTGTGGAATGGCCGGATCGTGTCAGACTCGGCGATTGCGAGCCGGGTGAAATCCGCCCGCCAGGCGATCGGCGACGATGGCCGTCAGCAGGCAATCATTCGAACCGTCCACGGCCTCGGTTTTGCCTTCGTCGCAGACGTTGAAACGCGTGCCGCGGTGTCCGTCGCCGCCGCCCGCGAGACGGCCGGCGGCGAGGCGCGCGCCAACACGCGGCCAAGTATCGCGGTGTTGCCGTTTCGGTTGATCGGAGCAGGTGATCCAGGATTTCCGATCGCCGAAGCGCTGCCCCACGATCTCATCACCGAGTTGTCGCGGCTGCACTGGCTGTTTGTGATCGCGCGAGGCTCGTCATTCCTCTTTCGCGGGGGCGATGCAAGGCTCGACGAGGTGCGGAGTAAACTCAACGTCCAGTACTGCCTCACCGGGCTTGTCGAGATATCCGGCAAGACAATGTCCATTTCGGTTGAGCTCAGCGACACGCAGGACCGCGGCGTCGTCTGGAGTGAACGGTTTCGCGCAGACGTAGGCGCGGTGCACGAGATCCGGGACCAGATCGTCAATGCGGTGACGAGCGCGGTGGAAGTCCGAATCCCCTTCAATGAGGCGCAAAGAGCTCTGCTCCGCTCGCCCGAAAACCTTGATGCGTGGTCAGCCTATCATCTGGGCCTGCATCACATGTATCGCTTCAACAAGGCGGACAACGATGCCGCGACTGGCCTCTTCGAACGCGCAGTCGCCATGGACCCCGGATTCGCACGCGCCTATGCCGGACTTTCTTTCACTCATTTCCAGAACGCCTTCCTTGGCTACGCGGACAATTCGGAGGCGACAAAGCTCGCGCAGCACTACGCATCCCAATGCCTGGAGCGGGATTCGCTTGACCCATTCGGGCATTTCACAATGGGCCGGGCGCACTGGCTGCGCGGCGAACTCGAAGCCAGTCTCCCGTGGCTCGAGCGCGCCAGCGCCCTCAATCCGAATTATGCGCAGGCAAAATACTCGCGGGGGTGGACGGAGGCCCTGCTTGGAAGCGCTGACGCCAGCCAGGCCAACATTGCATCCGCGCTCGCCCTTAGCCCGCTTGATCCCCTCGTCTATGGCATGCTCGGCGTCAGGGCGCTGTCGCACATCGCGCGGGAGGACATAGCACAGGCAGCCGACTGGGCGGAACGGGCGGCCAACTCACCGGGTGCGCACGCGCTCATCGAATTGATCGCCGCGGTCGCCCACGGCCTCAATGGGAACGACGCTCGCGCGAGGGCTTGGGCGGAATCGGCCCGCGCCCGCGCAGGGCACCTCCGCAAAACCGATTTTCTGCGCGCTTTCCCATTTCGCGACCTGCCAACGCGAAACCGGGTCACGGGCATGCTGGGCAGGCTTGGGTTCTAGAGATCAGGCGCCGACCGCTCAGGCGCCGACCGCTCAGGCGACTGTCGCAGATGGGGCCCTGTCCTGTCCGAGCTGCAAGAGGTTACGGACGGCAAGGTCGCTCAGCCGGTCATCCTGCCCTCGCGGACCCGGCGGGAGATCGCCCAGGAGCGGACAGTTGCGCGGGCGCCCGAGCGACATCGTCGAAAGTCCAGGGTGGGCCGTGTCCTGAAAGTCTGCTTGTGATTTGGGATGGTCGGTAAGGCCCTGCACCCTTCGACACGCCGCTCCGCTACTGCCGCGCCATCTCCGCGTCGCCCACGGCGTCGCTGTCCAGCGCCTGATCGTCGTTCATGGTCACGGTTACCTTGCGCAGCAGGCCCGTGAAGGCGAACGGGGCGGTGTAGTCACCGACCGGGCTGCCGCGGTCCAGGCCGATGTCCAGGCCCGACCAACTGATCAGGGTGTGGAAGCCCAGCGGCGTCGTGGTTTCGCCCGCGGGGACGCCGTCGATCAGCAGCACGATCTGCCGCCCGTCCGCGCCGGGCCGGACGGCGACGCCCAGCCGGTGGTGACCGGGCTCTAGCGGCCGGTCGCTGACGACCACTGAGTGGGCCCCGCCGATGTTGAGATCGTGGACAAGCCGGCCGGCGCGCAGGAATAGCGAATAACCGCTGGTCATGTCGCCGTGGGCGATCAGCACGCCTTCGTCGCCGGCTTCGATGCGCACGTCGGCCTCGATGCGGTAGCTGCGGCTGCGCACGTCCGGCGCCACGTCGGTGGGGACGTGGCCCATGCCTCTGTGGAACACGAAGCGGCTGCGGGCGCCGTGGAAGCGCTGAGCGTTTTCAGCGAACCGGGGGCCGAAGCGGTCGTCGAGCGGCAGGACCTTGCCCGCCTCCGCCAGCCGCCACCACTCAGCCTTCAGCGTTTCCAGCTTCTCCGGATGCTCGGCAGAGAGGTCGCGGCTTTCCGAGAAGTCCTGCTCGAGGTGGTATAGCTCCCAAACGTCGTCCTCGAACGGCCGGCCTGGCGGGTGATAGGCGACCGCCTTCCAGCCATCCTTCACCAGGCCCCGGTGGCCGAACATCTCGAAGTACTGCGGCTTGCTCTTGGCGGGCGCGGTGGGGTCGGTCAGGGAGGCGGCGAAGCTGGAGCCCTCCAACGGCATCTGGTTCACGCCCGCAATGGTGTCCGGCGGCGTGAGGCCCAGCATCTCCAGCAGGGTCGGGACCAGGTCACTGGCGTGGGTGAACTGCGGCCGGGTCTCGCCCGCCGCCTTGATCCCCGACGGCCAGTTCAGCACAAGCGCATCGCGGATGCCGCCGCCGTGGGTGTTCTGCTTGTAACGCCGAAGCGGCGTATTGCTGGCCATCGCCCAGCCGAGCGGGAAATTGGCGTGCGTGTCGGGTCCGCCAATGTCGTCGATACGGGCCAGCTTTTCGGCCATTGGCTCGGGTTTGCCGTTGAAGGGGCCCATGGCGTTGACCATGCCCAGCGGCCCGCCCTCCTGGCTGGCGCCATTGTCGGAGAGGACCAGGATCAGCGTGTCGTCCCTCAGGCCTGCTTCTTCCAGAAAGACGACAAGCCGCGCCAGGTTCTGGTCGGCGTGCTCGAGCATGGCGGCGTAGGCGGCCTGCAGGCGGGTGAAGACCCGCTGCTCGTCCGGAGCGTGGTCGGCCCAGGCGCGGACACGGTCGTTGCGCGGCGGCAGGACGGTGTCGGCCGGAACGATTCCCATGGTTTTCTGTCGCGCCAGCCGCTGCTCGCGTTCCACGTCCCAGCCTCTAGCGAATACGGCGTCGTATTTCAGGATAAGGTCGCGCGGCGCCTGGTGCGGCGCGTGGCAGGCGCCGAGGCCGATCCAAGTCAGCCAAGGGGTGTCGGGCGCGTCGGCCGTGTGGTCGGCGATGTAGCGTATGGCCTGATCGATCAAGTCCTGCGTCAGGTGATAGCCCGTCTCATATGTCCCGGGCGCCGCGACCGGCGTGTTGTCGCGCACCAGCTCAGGCGAATACTGGTCGGTCTCCGCATCCAGGAAACCGTAGAAGCGGTCGAAGCCCCGGCCCAGCGGCCAGCCGTCGAACGGCCCGGTGGCGCCGCTCTCGGTCAGCGGCGTCACATGCCATTTGCCCAGCATGTAGTTCCGATAGCCGTGCGGGCGCAGCATCTCGGGCAGGATGCCGGCCTCTTTTGCGATCTTGCCGCGATAGCCGGGATAGCCGCTGTCGAAGTTGGCCAGGCACCCGACGCCGACGCTGTGGTGGTTGCGGCCAGTCAGCAGCGCCGCCCGGGTGGTCGAGCACATCGCCGTGGTGTGGAAGCCGGTGTAACGCAGGCCCCCGGCGGCGAGGCGGTCGATGGTCGGGGTCTCGATGGGCGAGCCGTAGCAGCCGAAATCGGAGAAGCCGACGTCGTCGAACAGCACCACCAGGATGTTGGGCGCGCCCTTCGGCGGCCGGGCCTTCGCAGGCCACCAGGGCGTTGAGTCGTTTATCGTGCGCCCGATCCTGCCGACCATGGTCGCTCCACCGCGATCTGTCTTCGCGTGCCTAACACAGATCGAGAAGGTTACCAGCGCGCAACCAGCGTGATCAGTCGCCGCCGAGCCGCGGGGCGAAGCGGGAGCGAGGCCGGCAGGGACCGCCTCGGCCGTCCATTGATGGAGGGCTGCGTTGTCGGCCCAGAATCGACCCGCAAGACGATCGTGCATATCCCGTCGGTCGTCCGCACTCTCTATACGGCAACGGAGCCGGGCGCGTGAGTTGGGAGCAAAGGCGCGTGCGGAATGGATGACCGGATGGGGCCCACTTCAGCCAACCCGCGAGGAATTTCTGGTCTACCCAAGCTTGAGTCACAACCGGCAAGTGTGGGCCCCAAAATTGGCCAAGCCCAGGTTGTGGCGATCCGGCTCGGTCGATCCAGATAAGTCATTTGGAGAACGTGGCGCGTTGCGGTGGGACCTCGTCCAACTCCAGTCGGGCACGTGGCTTTCATCCAGTCGTGTTGCGCCCAAGCTTCTTGTCGACGATGCGCACCAGACCATCGATGAGTTCCTGGCGTTCGGCGTTCTGGGCACTCGTGAGCATGCCCAGCGTGTGCATTGTGTCGATATGGGTTGTCAGCACTTCGGGATCGGGAACGCCCTTGGCGCCGATCGCTGTGATGTAACGACCGAGGGACTTGGCGGCCTCACCCAGCATTGCGTCATTGGTCTCGTCGGCGATAGCCTGGGTCTCCTTTACCGCAGCAAAAATCTGCTGAAGCTTGCGCCTGTCGCCTGTACTCAGCCCAGAGACCATCTGACTGATTGCCTTTACGCATGAGCGTACAGCCTGCCGGCTGGGTTCGGATTCCCAGGGTGATGCCCCCGACCTGCCGTCCGTCGGATCAGTAAACCGCCGCATCGGTCCGTTGTAGCTCTCCAGCCAGCGCCGGCGGCGGGAAGGACCAACATAGCCTGAGCTCTCGACAAACTCTCGCGGACGTTCGATGGCCGACTGAATACGCGATAGCACTGCAGAGGCAGTAAAGGGACGAACCAGCAGTTCGTCGGCTCCGCTGTCACGTGCTGCCGACAAGAATGAAGTGGTTGCCGTGTTGCTCATGACGATGATCGAAGTCTGACGTGAGACATTCTTGTAGCCAGCACGAATAAGGCGGGTGAATTCCAGACCTGAGACCTCTGGCAAGCGCGACGTCGTTATCACGATGCGCGGATGAAGCTGCCCAGTCAGCTCTAGCAGCTCACGGCCGCCACTCGCGTGCAAGACACTCACAAGGCCAACAGAGCGAAGGACTCCCGCGAGGAGGTTCCGTGTTTGCGGAAACGCGTCAGCGATGATTATCAGTTTCGACTCGCTGGCAGACATGTCAGTGCACCATCAGCTAGGTGCTCGTTTTCTCTGTCCCCAACGAGCATTTGAGCTAAGGGCTGTCCGATGCGCGAAAATTCTTAAGAATGTATTGCGAGAGAGCGGGCGACTGGCTGTCTGGACTGCTCCACGATTTTCCGGCGTTCAGGCTTGGATGATTAATGGCAATTATGGGCCCCGGTCCTGCCCGAGCAGCGCAGGGTTAGGGACGGCAAGGTCGATCCAAAGCCGTCAGTGCGCGCCAATGGCGCAATGCGAACGGTGTTCGCCTCACAACGACCGTGCTGTCGCCAGGGCGACACGTGCAGCAGCCCTCGCCGCGTGACGTCAACTTTGCGCTGGCTGAATCGGTAAATCTGCGCAATTCGAGACCGGTTCGCTTTTGCCCGACATCACCATCGAGGGGACTAGAACCCGTGACCAAGCCCAAACTGTTCGGCATTTCTGGCTCCCGCGCGATCCGCGCCATCTGGGGCATGGAGGAAACGGGCATCGACTATGAACATGTGCCAGTCACCTATGGCGCCGACTCCAAGGGGGCAGACTATCTCGCCGTCAACCCCAATGGCCGTATCCCAGCCTTGATCGACGGAGACCTGCAACTGTTTGAGTCCATGGCCATCAACCTCTATCTGGCCAAGCGTTATGGAGGAGCGCTCTACCCCTCTTCAGGCGAGGATGAGGCGCGCACCTGGCAATGGAGCGTCTGGGGCATCAGTGAGATTGAACCGCTGCAGATGCAGATCGTGATCCAGAAGCTTTTCACACCTGAGGACAAGCGCAACCCGAAGGTCGTTGAGCACGCCACCAAGAACCTGCAACGGCCGCTGAAGGTGCTGGATGCAGCGTTAGAAGGACGTGACTGGCTGGTGGGAAGCGCCTTTTCGGTGGCAGATCTGAATGTAGCTTCGGTGATGCATCTGATGGGGATGATCCGCTTCGACTATAGCGAACATGCCAATGTGCAGCGCTGGACCGATGCCTGCTACGCTCGCCCGGCGCTGGCACGGGCATTGGCGAAACCCTAATTCCACTGGTCGCTCCAGTTGTGCGCCTGGCGCAGGGCTCATGGTTCCAGCACGATGGCTTGTCCGAAAAAGTCGGTGCAGGTCAGGGCTGCGTGGACGGCACTGGGAACGAGAACAGGAGTTCAGCCCGGATTTGCACGTCGCAAGGCTTGCGCCCGAGCATTCGGGCCAGGGATAAAGAATGGGATACCTATTCTCAGTGCGATGTTTAGCCGGTTCCAGCGGCTCCCGCGGCGATAGAAGTCGCCAACATCAGCATGAACGCCATAATCGCGTGTCGTTGGCGCTGGATCGCTGCCAGTTCTGACAAACTGACTGAATGCGTCCGCTTTACCGTCCCAATCGCACACGCCGTCACGATGGACCCCATATCCAAGGCTGCGCGATTCGCTGAACAGACGCTCGCGCGCTGCGTCGAAAAGGCTGCGATCGACGATGTAGGCGTCGACTGCGTGCGTTCGCCCATCCAGGTCGACCTCGACGAAGGAATGATCGACAAACGGCGTTCCCGGATCCAGCAAGCCGTCCAAAATCCGCGCAGAAATGTCAACGAAGTGCTGGCGGGCAGGAATCCCGGCGCCGCGCAACATCGCACAAAACAGCGTTGATTTGGTGTTGCAGTACCCGATCCCTGCGTTGAGTACCTCGCTCGCCCGCATGTCGTAAAACCGGCCATCCCATCCAAATCGCACGCGATCGCGAACAAAGTTGAAAATTCCGACAGCCCTCTCCCTGTCGGTCGCTGCCGCGTCACACGCTTCAACGATGGCAGCCTGCATATCGCTATGTTCGAAATCGAGATAGCGCGTTGGCATCAACGACGTCGACACTTCGAATTGCTCCAACATGGCCGAAGGTGTGCTGCAGGCGGCCATAGTCATACCGGTCAAGCGCGTGAGCAATTCTCTGCGGCGTATCTTAGATTTCTCTCGTGTTTTACGCTGCCGATTTCTGTCTGGATGTGGACAAATGATCGGAACGCACGCGTGGGTAACCAATCAGCGCCGTCTGTTTCGGGCCCCGACTGCGGGCGCTTCCGATGATGCTGCCAATGGCAGGGTCGCTCGTGATTTTCCGGTCGCTTCTGCCCTCCGCTCAGGCGGGACCTCGCTCAGAAGCCGCCATTGGTAAGGTTTGGAGGAGCTGGTTCGAGGGTGGATCGACCGACACCATCTTGCGCAAGATTATGTCGGT
>JBMOGP010000006.1:0-18899 GCA_049318285.1 Hyphomonadaceae bacterium | reverse complement strand
CGGGATCACCGCCGGTCGTTCGCAGGGCTCCAACGCTTTCCCACGCCATCAGGCCACCGATCACCCCCAAGAAGATGATGTAGAGAAACGAAATCGTAGCGTCGACGACGCCAAAGGCCTTGAGAATGCTGAAAATCCCGACGCCGACGGTAGACCCGGCAAGGCCGCCCATCAGCATCAGCGTGCCAAGCCTGGTATCGACCTGCCTGTCGCGCCAGTGGCCGGACACGCCCGCAATAGAGGTTGCGAGTATCTGATTGGCCTGGGTTGAAACCGCCACGGCCGCGGGGATGCCATAGAAAATCAGGAGAGGGGTTAGCAGAAAACCTCCGCCCACGCCGAAAAGCCCTGAAAGGAACCCTACCAGTGTGCCGATCGCAACCAGGATTAGCGGATCGACAGCGATCTGTGCGATGGGCAGGTGAATCAGCATGACCCGTTCTAGACGCGCAAATGCAACGCTGAAAGCGGTTGCGGGCGACCGAGGCGAGATTGAACGACCTGACGCTTCGTCCGGCCGGGATCGATGGGCCTCCGGCGCGCTAGTTTTCAGCGCCGAGGGTGGCTGTACGCAGCTGACGGAGTAGCGACACAGTGGCCTCGCCTGTCACGGGAAGGTCGTTGGCGCGCTCGAACTGCCGGATCGCGTCGGCGGTCCGCGTGCTCAATTTCCCATCAGTCGTTCCCGGCGAGTAGCCTAGCCGCTGGAGCAGGCGCTGAGCCTCTGAAATCTGTGCCGGGGAAGCGATGTCCCACGACCGTTGGCCGAAATCCCCATTGGCGCGGGCGACTGGCTGTTTCGGGTTGAAGGCGCGGGCGCGGCGCTTGATCGATTCTGCCTGCGTCGGCTGCATTTCCGCCAGCAGGCCGCGTGCGCGGCGGCTGGCGTCCTGGTCCCCAGCGCGGCCGGCAATCTCGAACCAGTAGGCGGCTTCTGCCTTGTCCTCGCTGAGCCCGAGCCCTTGCTCGTAGAGGACGGCTAGGTTGTACTGGCTGTCCACAAGGCCGAGGTCCGCGGCCGTGCGGAACCATTCGACGGCAGCCGCATAGCTCTGCGCTCCAGCGTCACCCTCGGCGTAGAAGACCGCCAGGTCATGCATGGCCAGGCGGTTGCCGCCGATCGCAGCTTTCTCCGTCCATGAGCGGCTTGCAGCAATGTCGCGCGGGACCCCTTCGCCGCGTTCGTAAAGCTTGGCGAGGCGGTACTCCGCCATCACGAGGCCACGCGCTGCGGCGTCGCGGAGCAGCTGCACGGCGCGCGTCTTCTCACCTGTATTCAGAAGTTCCAGGGCATAGTCATGCAAGGCGACAGGATCGCCTGCGCGCACTGCGTCCGACAGCGTCAGCGGCGGGGCAGGCGTTGCCACGACCGTGCTGGATGAAGCAGGAGCGGGAGGAATAGCATTCGCGCTATTCGCCGCCGTCGTCTCAGCCGGGATCTCATCAGCGAGAAGCCCGGCAGCAGGATCAGTGTCATCGTCGGTGAAGAGCACGGTGTCAGGTGATCCGGCAGGCGCGGCCGCAACTTCCGGGGCGGGCGGTTCGAGTTTGGCGAAATCGTCGCCTTGCGCATCCTGCTTGCCGCGCATGACGGTAAAGGCGGCGCCGCCGGCGACGGCAACCGTAAGAACTGCCGAAGCAATCAACGGGCCCTTGCCGATACCCTTTCGGCCAGAACTCACCGCGGTCTCAACGCGTCGGCCCTGCCGTGCGGCGCGCCGTGCTTCCTCGAGATAGTCTGTGGACAGACGCCCGCGTCTATCATCGAGGGGCAGGTCCGCAACAAAGCCTTCACTCGGCGGCGGGGCGGGGCCGAGGAATTCATCGTCTGCTTCAAGCAGGTCTTCGATCCGGCTGGCAGGTTCGGACGCAAGCGCGCTTGCGGCTGCGCCATCTTCGAACAGGTGGGCGTCGCGACGGTCGAACGGCGGCGGCTCGACGCCGACGATTTCCGTGGTCTGGGGAAGTTCATCTACAGTGTCGATTGCCAACAGCCCAGCAGGTGCAATGCGAGACGCCGTCGATGAAGGCTCGTCGTCGAGGATCACATAGTCATCCGACACGATCGGGATGTCGCGCGAAACTTCCGGCTGTTCGATGTCGCTGCCGCGTGCGTCTTCAATGCTTTCAAGGCGTCGGGCGAGCGAAGACACCGTATTCTGCACGGGCGTAAGGGCCGCGGCGACCTGGTCGGCCGACTCGTCCATCCGACGCTGGACCTCGGACAGCATGTCGGAGAGCTTCGTCTCGTAGGAGCGCCCACTGTCGGAGAGGCGTGCTTCAAAAGCACGTTGGGAATCCTGTCCCTGAAGCTGAAGCCTTTCCACGGCGCGCGCGACCTGTTCGCCGATCTGGCCAATGGCATGGGCGCTTCGGTGCTCGCTTGCCTTGACGCGTTCGTCCAGCTTGTCGGCGAGGCGGTCGATCTCCGTGCTGTCGAGCGGGCGGGCGGTGACGGAGGTTTCCGCCATGCGGTCGCTGAGGCGCTGGACGCTTTCGTCGTGCCGGCGCTGCAACCGTTCGGCAACGATCGCGACCTGTTCGCCAACGGCGTCGATCGCGCCAGCGCTTCGTTTTTCCAGAGCTTGCAGCTTGTCGTCGACGGCCGTGTTGAGGCGGCCGATGTCGGCGCGCGTGTTGCTTTCGACCGAACCAAGCCGCGCGTCGATCGTGTCGGCCAGGTTGGCGATTTCGCGGCGAACATCCTCGATGGAGCGCTGGTCCCCACGCGCTTCAACCACGCGAAGCCGATCATCGACGGCGCGCGAAAGACGATCGACCTGCGCGCTCATTGACTCTATGGCATCAGCCTTACGGGCTTCAGATACCTGTATCTGGTCCTGCAGCTGCCCGATCGTCCGCTCAAGCCGTTCGACCTTCTCGGGATTGCCGGTACGCAGCGCTTCTTCGAGGCGGCGCTCCATGTCGGCGCGGGCAGCGTGGAGCGGGCGCGCCATGTCTTCGGCAAAAGCATCGAGACGCTTCTGGAACACCTGCTGCAGTTGCGCCATGTCCTCCGCGGGCCGGCCTGCGCCCTGCTGCAGGCGTCCGTCGATGTCGGTGACGGCGCGTTCGAGCACGTTAACGGCGGTGTCTGTCTTGCGCTCGGTGCGGGTGACGCGTTCAGTGATCCGGCTGACCGCGTCGCTGAGCGTGTTCATCGCTTCGCGGGTCTTTTCCTCGATGGCGTCGACGCGGTCGAGCACCTCCTTCGACATCGCGCGTGAGCGGGAGAGGTTGGACTCGAGTGCACGCTCCATGCGCCATGTGGTGTCGCCGACGGCGCGCTCGGCCTTGGTCTCGAACAGTTCGAAGCGCGAGGCAGCGTCGGTGATGCGGGCGAGACCAGCTTCGATGCGGCGTTCGGTCGAGGACATCTTTTCCTCGATCTGGTCGACGCGGCCGTTGACGCCAGCGGTGTTGGAACGGACTGCGCTACTGATCGCCTGGCCCATGGAACGGGCAACGTCGTCGACTTTCGAGGCAACTTCACTGACCTTGTCATCGAAAAGCGTGCGCAGGTTTTGCTGCTCATGCTCTGCCTCGCCGAGACGCTCCTGAAGCGTTTCAGAGAGCCGCCCGAGCGAGGCTTCGAGCGACTTCAGGCCCTCAAGTGTCTCGCCTGAGCGATTTTCTGCTTCCAGCGCGCCGATACGATTGCGCAGTGCGGATTGGGTCGTCTCGATTTCGCCCATTGCGCGCGTGACGCGTTCCAGCGCCTGCAGTTGCGCCTTGCCCGAGGCATCGACCTTGCCCATCAAGCCCAGAATCGACTTGTCGATCCCAGATATTGCGCGAGCGGAACGACCTGTGGATGCTTCAAGGCGTTGGGAGAGCTGGTCGATTTCCTGCGACATTCTCCTTAGATCGCCGTCGGCGGAGGCGCGTGGCATCGGATCGGACAGGCCGACGTCGCGGAAGTCGTGCTCATCGCCTTCAAGCAGCAGGGAATTAAGATACTGACCCAAGGTCACGCCCTGACGCGCCGCGCGCTCGCGAGCGACGGATCGCGCCTTCGGGTCGATACCCTTCACGCTCCAGGGCGCCTGAGTCATGTCCAGCTCCGAATCGGATTTCGAGTTTGTCGTGATCCGGTATCCGGGGACAGTTGGCGATCAGGGACTTAAAGGCGCGTTAAGCATGAATTCTGGGGGTCCCTGAAGCCCGGGACCTGACAGGTTGACGCAGGGGGTAGGTAACGCTACGTATTGCAGAGCGTTAACTCATTGGCGCGGCCTGTGCTCCCCCACAGTGCACATAAAAAATGCAACGGGAGGCAGAGTTTGAAGACGTACACCATCAGTGAACTTGCGCGCGAATTTCAGGTGACCCCTCGCGCCTTGCGCTTCTATGAGGACAAGGGATTGCTCCAGCCAACGCGTGACGGGCTGAACCGTGTCTATTCGACCCGTGACCGCGCAAGATTGAGGCTAATCCTGCAGGGCAAGAGCGTTGGTTTCTCGCTGTCGGACATCCGTGAGATCCTTGATCTCTATACGCTCGAAGGTCACCGCGCGCAGCTCAAGCTGTCGCTCAAGAAGTCGCGCGAGCAGATCAAGAACCTCGAGAAACAACGTGAGGACATCGAAGCAGCCCTTGAGACACTCCAGAAAGGTGTCTCGTGGGCCGAAGAAAAGCTGCAGGAGCTTGGGCCTGGTCCGGATGTGGAACAATCGGCGCGCGCCTATGAACGCGTCGCGCGTGCCGGCCTTGACGGTGACGTCGCCCATCTCGACAGCTGACATCTGATCTTTTGCTGACGCTAAGACAGTCTCGACGACTGGGCTCTTGGTGATATGACGCCGTGCATTGGTTGCCGGCTGCGTGACCGCACGCGCCGGCAGCCTGTCTTGCATGGTTGCAGGTGGAGGTTCGATGCCCAGATATCAGGCGCCGCTCAGGGACATGAAGTTCCTGCTCAACGAAGTGCTTGAGATAGGGTCGTATTCCAACCTGCCGCGGTTTGCCGACGCTCCCCCTGACGTTATCAACGCAGTGCTGGATGGCGGCGCAGTGTTTGCGCAGGAAGTGCTGCAACCGATAAACGCCATTGGCGACCGGCAGGGTTGCAAGCGGAACGCGGACGCATCCGTGAAGACGCCGGACGGCTTTCAGGTAGCCTATAGGCAGATGTCCGAGGATGGCTGGATGGCCATTTCCGCCGATCCGCAATGGGGCGGGCAGGGCCTGCCCCGTGTCGTTTCGATGCCGTTCCTTGAGATGTGCTCGTCGGCCAACATGGCATTTTCCATGTACCCTGGCCTGACGCGGGGCGCCGCCGAGGCGATCCAGGAGGGTGGATCTGCCGAGCAGAAAAAAACCTACCTGACCAACATGATGACCGGCAAATGGGCCGGCACAATGAACCTTACGGAACCCCAGTGCGGGACTGATCTGGGGCTCATCCGCACCAAGGCAGTTCCGCAGCCGGACGGGACCTACAGGATCACCGGACAGAAGATCTGGATCTCCGGCGGTGAGCAGGACCTCACTGAGAACATCATCCAGCTGGTGCTTGCTCGCATCGAAGGTGGACCTGAGGGCATCAAGGGCATTTCGCTCTTCATCGTGCCGAAGTTCCTGGTGAACGCTGACGGCTCGCTGGGCGCCCGCAACGCATTTCAGTGTGGCGGCCTCGAAGAGAAGATGGGCATCCACGGCAATGCCACGTGTGTGATGCACTACGAAGGCGCGACCGGTTACCTCGTGGGCGAGGCTCACAAGGGCATGCGCACCATGTTCGTCATGATGAATGAGGCGCGGCTCGGCGTCGGCATGCAGGGCCTCGCGCAAGCGGAAGTGGCGTTCCAGAACGCAGCAGACTTTGCGCGCGAGCGTCTGCAGGGCAGGTCGATCACCGGAGCCAAAGCGCCTGACAAGGCGGCCGATCCGATCATCGTGCATCCGGACGTGCGCCGCATGCTGATGGACATGAAGGCGTTCACAGAGGGCGCGCGCGCCTTCGCCTACTGGACCGCACTGCAGGGCGACCTGCTGCATGTGTCGCCGGATGCGCATGTGCGCGAGAAGGCAGACGACCGGATGTCGCTGCTGACGCCCGTGATCAAGGCCTTCCTCACCGACCGCGGGTTCAAGTGCGCCAACGACGCGCTGCAACTGCATGGCGGTACGGGGTACACGCGCGACCAGGGCGTGGAGCAGTTCGTGCGTGATTCACGGATCGCGCTGATCTATGAAGGCACTAACGGTATACAGGCGCTCGACCTTGTCGGCCGCAAGCTGGCGGCCAATGGCGGCCGGGCGGTGTTCGGCTTCTTCAGCGACCTCGAGGAATTTGCCTCGTCCAACGAAGGTAATGAGAAGCTGAAGCCTCACGTGGAAGGCGTTCAGCTCGCGACCGGGCAGCTGAAGGAAGCCACGATGTGGCTAATGCAGAACGGCATGTCCAACTTCGACAATGCCGGCGCTTCGAGCCATGACTACCTGCAGCTTTTCGGACTGACAGCCTTTGCACTGATGTGGGCCAAAATGGCCAAGGCAGCTCTGGAGCGGGCGGGAACGGGCGATCAGTTCTATGCCGACAAGCTCGCTACCGCTCGCTATTTCTTTGAGCGTGTCTTGCCTGACGCTGCGTCACATCTCGTAAAGGTAAAGGCCGGCGCGGGGTCCGTAATGGCACTCGGCGCCGACGCATTCTGACGGGGCGCCCGAGTTCGGTGCCCCACCCATTCGGCTCCGCCTGGAGCCTGACCTCAAGAGGAGGCCGCCATGGCCGATGCATTCATCTACGACGCCGTTCGCACGCCGCGGGGCAAGGGCAAGAGCAGTGGGGCGCTGCACGAGATCACATCGCTGCAGCTGGCGACGCAGACGCTGCGGGCGATCAAGGAGCGCAACGGAATGAAGGACACTGCGAAGATCGATGATGTGATCTTCGGCTGTGTGACGCCTGTCGGTGAGCAGGGTTCTGACATCGCGCGTATCGCCGTGCTGAATGCTGATTACTCAGAGACGACGGCGGGCGTGCAGGTGGATCGCTTCTGCGCATCCGGCCTTGAAGCCTGCAACATCGCGGCAGCGAAAGTCATGACCGGCGAGGCCGACATGGCGATCGGGGGCGGCGTTGAAGCGATGAGCCGCGTGCCAATGGGATCGAACGGCGGAGCCTGGGCGTCGAATCCGGAAATCGCGATGAAGTCCTACTTCGCGCCGCAAGGCATCGGCGCCGACCTGATCGCCACCAAGTACGGGTTCTCACGCGATGACGTGGACGCTTACGCGGTCGAGAGCCAGAAGCGCGCCGCCAAGGCGTGGAGAGAAGGCCGGTTCTCGAAATCGGTCATACCGGTGAAGGACCAGCTTGGCGTGACCATCCTGGCCCACGACGAGACCGTTCGCGGTGACACCACGATGCAGACGCTTGCTGCCCTCAATCCGTCGTTCGAGCAGATGGGAATGATGGCGTTCGATGACGTCGTTAAGCAGCGCTATCCCGAGATCGAGAAGATCAACCACGTGCACCACGCCGGCAACTCGTCGGGAATCGTTGATGGCGCGTCCGCGGTTCTGATCGGCAACAAGCAGTCCGGCGACGAACTGGGTCTCAAGCCGCGCGCCAAGATCCGCGGTTTTGCCTCGATCGGTTCCGAACCATCCATCATGCTGACCGGGCCGTCGCTGGTGACGCAGAAGCTGCTGAAGAAGCTTGGCATGGAAGTTGGCGATATCGACCTTTACGAACTCAACGAGGCCTTCGCCTCGGTCGTGCTGCGGATGATGCAGCATCTCGACATCCCTCACGAGAAGATCAACGTGAATGGCGGCGCCATTGCGCTGGGTCATCCGCTCGGCGCAACCGGCGGCATGATCCTCGGCACGATGGTCGACGAGCTGGAGCGTGCGGACAAGACAACTGCGCTGATCACGCTCTGCGTCGGCGCAGGCATGGGCACGGCCATGGTTATCGAGCGGGTGTGATGCGGATCGATGAAGCCAAACTCAGCGCGCTCGTGATTTCCGCGCTTACGGGTATCGGCCTCACGCTGTTTCTGAACCAGGCGATGCGCGATCTCGGCACAGTGCTGACGATCACTGTCCCGGTGACGCTGGTGATGGGCGCGGTGCTGTTCGTGTTTGCGTCCGACAATATCAAGAAAGACGGCGACAAGCCGCCGAAAGGTGAATGACCATGAATCTCGAAACATTCGGCTGGGACGTAGATGCAGACGGCATTGCGACGGCTACATTCGACGTACCCGGCCGCTCAATGAACACGCTGACGGCCAAGGCCATCGCCGACCTCAGCGCCATCGCCAAGGAAGTGGCGACCAATGACGCGATCAAGGGCCTCGTCATCACCTCGGGTAAGACCAGCGGGTTCTGCGCCGGCGCTGACCTTGGTGAACTTGGCGGCGGCTCGGGCGGCGGCACAGACAAGGGCGATCCGGAAGCGCAGCTGAAGGCGGCGTTCGAGCGCTCGTTTGGCATGAACAAGCTGCTCCGCACGCTGGAGACCGGCAAGAAGCCGGTGGCGTGCGCCATCAACGGTCTGGCGCTTGGCGGCGGCCTCGAAGTTGCGCTGGGGTGCCACTACCGCATCGCCGCCAGCGACAATCCCAGACTGCAGCTCGGTCTGCCGGAAGCCAAGGTCGGCCTGATGCCGGGCGGCGGCGGCACGCAACGCCTTCCGCGCCTGATGGGCGCGCAGGCGGCTGCGCCCTTCCTGTTGCAGGGTGAGAGCATGACGGCCGAACAGGCCAAGTCGAACGGCGTCGTGCATGATCTCGCGCCGACGAGCGAGCTGGTCGCCAAGGCCAAGGCCTGGTGCAAGGCCAACCCCAACGCCAAGGCGCCTTGGGATGATCCGAAATTCAAGCAGCCAGGCGGACTTCCGAGCTCTCAGGGCGGCTCGACTGTGTTCACTTTCGGCGCGGCCATGCTGGCCAAGCAGACATGGGGCAATTACCCGGCACAGAAGCACATCCTGTCAGCGGTCTACGAAGGCCTCAGCGTGCCGATGGATGCCGCCTTGCGCATCGAGAGCCGCTATTTCGTGAAGACGCTGATGACACCGGAAGCGAAGGGGATGATCCGCTCGCTCTTCCTGTCGATGCAGGATCTGTCGAAAGGCGCATCGCGCCCGTCCGGCTTCCCGGCGTTCGAGATCAGGAAGGCTGTCGTGGTCGGTGCCGGCCTGATGGGCGCTGGCATTGCCTATGTGCAGGCCAATGCCGGCATCCCGACCGTGCTGCTCGATGTGAGCCAGGAAGCCGCCGAGAAGGGCAAGGCTTACTCGCAGCGTATCGTCGACAAGGATGTGTCGCGCGGGAAGTTGTCGAAAGAGAAAGGCGATGCGCTGCTCGCCCTGATCACGCCGTCAACGGACTATTCGCTCGTCAAGGGCGCGGACATCGTTGTCGAGGCCGTGTTCGAGAATGTCGAACTCAAGGCGAAGGTGACTGCGCAGATCGAGGAGAATCTCGGCGAAAACGCCGTAATGGGCACAAACACGTCGACACTTCCGATCACGGGCCTCGCAAAGGCTTCGAAGCGCCCCGCCAACTTCATCGGTATCCACTTCTTCTCGCCGGTCGAGCGCATGGGTCTGGTCGAGATCATCATGGGCAAGGAGACGACCCAGGAAACGCTCGCGAAGACGATGGACTATGTGCTGAAAATCAAAAAGACACCGGTGGCGGTGAACGATTTCCGCGGCTTCTACACCAGCCGCGTGTTCGGCACCTATCCGGAAGAGGGCATGACGATGCTGGCCGAAGGCATTGCGCCGGCGATCATCGAGAATGTAGGTCGCATGGCAGGCATGCCGATGGGCGCGCTTGAAGTTTCGGACTCGGTCGGCATCGACACGATGCTGAAAATCGGGCGCGAGAGCGCCAAGGTTGCCGGCCGCTCCTATGAGCAGAATCCCGTCGGCGATCTGGTTGCCTGGATTGTCGAGAGCCAGAACCGCGTCGGCCGCAAGGCCGGCAAGGGGTTCTACGACTACAACGACGCCGGCAAACCCTCGCGCCTCTTCCCCGACATCGGCAAGAAGATCGACATCAAGGTGACGGAGTGCCCGCCGGCGCTGAAAGAAGAGCTGACCAAGCGCTTCCTTTATCGACAGTGCGTTGAAGTCGCCCGCTGCTTCGAGGAGGGCGTCATCCTCGATGCGCGCGATGCAGACATCGGCTCTATCCTCGCCTGGGGCTTTGCGCCCTACACGGGCGGCGTCTGCTCGTTCATGGACCTGAAGGTCGGCATCAGGACGTTCGTCGAGGAGTGCGACGCGCTCGCCGAGAAACACGGCGAACGCTTCCGCCCGAATGCGCTCCTGCGCGACATGGCCGCCAAGGGCCAGACCTTCTACTCGCGTTTCCCGCCGAAGGACCAGAAGGCCCGGCACTTTCGGTTCTGGATGTACTTGGGTGTGTTGACCAGTCCGATGTCGAGACCGACCCTCGAACCGTCAAGTCCGGGAAGGTTGCGCATGTATCGGTTAGTCTCTGGAGCTCTCGCTACGCTCGCTCTCTGCGGCTCCGCCAACGCAGATGTTGCGGTAAAGGCGCCGGACCCGGTCACGATCAGTGTCGTCACCGAGGCTCCGCTTAACCTGGGCTCTGCGTGGACGCGGCTGGTGGATGTGGGAAGCTGGTGGAATGGCTCACACAGCTATTCGCGTGATGCGAAGTCACTGTCGCTTGATGCAGAGCTGCGTTCACGTGATCCAAAAAAAGTGGGCGCTCTTTCGAGCGCCCACCCGAGATCCATCACTGTTGAAATGATCAGCCTTCGATGACCGGGCGCAGGACGACCTGCACGCGGCGGTTTACCGAGCGCTTGGACTCCGTGTCGTCCGGCACGACAAGTGGCTGGCTCTCGCCGAGACCGCCGGTCGCCATGCGCTGACCCAGGACGCCCTTGCCCTGCAGGTAGACGCGTACGGCTTCGGCGCGACGGTAGGACAGGTCGAGGTTGGCCTGCTCCGCGCCTTCGGTCGATGCGTGTCCGATGATGTCGATCGTCGTCCTCGGATAGAGGTTGAGCGACCCCGCGACCTTGTCGAGCGTCGGCATGAAGGACGCGTCGATGCTCGACGAGCCCTTTGCGAAGGTAACATCGGACGGCATCACGAGTTCGATGCGGTCGCCGACCCGCTGGATCCCGATGCCGCTCGAGGCGACCTTGCGGCGCATGTCTTCTTCCTGGCCGTCCATGTAGCGGCCGATACCCGCGCCGGCGAGCGCGCCGACGGCTGCGCCTACGGCGGCGTTGCGTCCGTCATTGCCGCCGGCAAACACGCCACCGAGGCCGCCGACGATCGCGCCAATAGCGGCGCCACGGCCCGTATTGCCGTAGATCGACTCGCCCGTGATCGGGTCGGTCGCGCATGCGCCAAGCGCCAGCGCCGAGGCCATGAATACGAGGGTCCGCTTCATCGATTTCTCCTGCTCAGTCCGAATCGACGCCCACGCCGATTCGCGCCGAGGAATATCGGCGACGCTGACGGCATAAACGCGGCACGATTGGATCGGTTGCGCCTTTGTTGGTTTAGCCATGGATCCATCGGCGCCCCAACTGCGTGTGCTAGCGCGTGAGATTGGTCAGATATTCCTTGCGGGCGCCAGGTCATTCTGCGGGTGCTCTTCGGCAGCCACGTAGCCAGCAGTTCAAATTCCAGCAAAATCAGCGACGTATTACTGGAAAGTCATACAGTGTCGCCGTGGACGGCCCGCGATGGCACAGGGCTCCTCACCGGACGCGGAAGTGCTAGTGTGCGAGTCTGGAGATCGACCGCGGATGCGGGACGTTTCGGGTTAGAACGAGGATCCACAGGTATGCCGAGTGTCGTCGGCCGAGACGGTGCGCTTAAGCGGATGTCCGCTGTGCTGGCCCTAGCGCTGTGCGCCAGCGCATGTGGCGACAATGCTGCGCATACGGCCACGGTTGATCCCGCCGCCGCCAGCATAACGACCGGCGTGCAGATGACCGGCGCGGGCCCGTCCGATCCGGTCAACTCACCGATCGTGAATGCGCCGACAGGACCGCTGGACACCTCAACCTGGGTCCTGCCGGCGCCGTTCTATGCGGCAGGCGATGAGCCAGCCTGGCGCATGGAAATCATCGATGGCTGGTTTTCGTTCAAGCGATCGGGTCTGAGGGCGATCGAGGAGCCGCTCGTTCAGCCGCGTCAGGAAAACGGCGCCGACATTTTTGCAACTGGGTCGCTCACCGTGACGGTCAAGCGCGAAGGCTGCAGCACGGAGGCAGGCGGAAGCGGCGAGTTTTCCGCGCTGGTGACGTTCGATGAACTGAACTTCGACGGTTGTGCTTTTTCCGGAGCGATGGCCAACACATCCGTCGAGGCGGCGACGGTGATCGAGTCCCTGGGGCCGATCGATTCCTGCCTGGCGCAGCTGGGCCAGCCGGCACTCGCGACTGCCGTGTATCCCCGTCAGGATGGCGAGCAGGTGGCCGTGGGACTGCGTTCCAAGTCCGGCGTGCTCTACGAATGCCTGACGCAGGTTTCTGACGCCGCGGTTCTTTCGCTCGACCCAATCGAGCAGGGCGCCCAGCCGGCCTGGATGAACCGGATGCGCTTCATGCGCGACGGAATCCAGTCTGCAGCGGAATGTCCGGATGCGGAGGAGGTCCGTATTGGCGACAAGGTCGTCGGGCGCCTGCTCGGACGCGCCTGCAAGTTCTAGCTTCGCCTAGTTCCAGGGTTTGTAGACGTTTGGTCTGGAGGCCGTCGACATCGGCGTGGGTTGCGGCTTGGGCGCTGCTTGCATGATGCGTTCGAAGCTGGCAGGCGTTGATTGCTCCACGCCCTGCACCGACCGTACGCTGATGCCGTGGGCCAACATGTCGGGTTGCGCCGATTTGGGCGGCCGCGTGGAACCTTCGACAGCATCGGTTTTTGCGAAGCTCGCGGTTTGTCCGAAGGCAGCAGTAGCCTCCGCCGCCAGCTTCGTCTGGGGTGGCGACAGCGAGGAAAGGATCGTCGCGATGGCCTGCTCAGCGCCCCGTGCGATGCGTTGGGCGCGGCTGGCCATTTCAGTCACGCGCGTGGCGTATGTGCCATCTCCGCTTGGCCAGGTGACGGCCGCAAGAACATCGGAGGGCGCTGTCTCAAGTTCGCGGCCATCGGCGCGGAGCAGGCGGAGGGACGGCGGCGCGGCAGCGATTTCGACAACGTAGCCCTCAGTCTCGAGGCGGACGGCGCCTTGCTCGCCTTCTGTCCAGGCGAGGCTGTCCGCTGACGTGAGTTCGTGCAGCTTGCGGATCAGTTGCTGGGTTGATGCATGCACCATGGATGGCGCCCTTGTCCCAGGCGAAACATGGAAGCCTGACACTGCAGGGTCAAGCCTGACACGGATTGCCAACGCGCCGGGCAATGTGGCGGGCGAGCGTGCCGGCGTCCTTCGTCTCACACTCCCAGATCACGACAGGTTTCCAGCCGAGCTTTCGGGGGTGGTACAGAGAAGCAGCATCACGCGCCATGTTACGCGCAATCTTCGCCTGCCAGTAGGCGCGGTTGGCTGTCGGGACACGCGCGCCGCGTGGGCAGTCGTGGCCGTGCCAGAAGCATCCATGCACGAACAGCGCGACGCGGCGTGACGGGAAGACGACGTCCGGCTTCCCAGGCAGGTCGCTGCGGCCGAGACGGAAGCGGAGGCCGAGCGCGTGGGCCCTGCTGCGTACCCTGAGCTCCGGCGCGGTGTCGCGCGACTTAACGGCGCGCATGACGGCGGAGCATTTCTCGGTGTCGAAGACGTCCGTCATCAGAGGTTGTGTCTTTCCGCGTCTGGCGCAGATTTACACTCACCGGTTCCACAAACTGGAGGCAGCACAATGGCGCGGACCACACATCGCAGCTCCAACGGCACGAAGCTATATGCTGTACGAGACGCGGAGGGCCAGTTTAAGGATATCCAGACCTACAAGCGCGCGCACGGGCAGGATGTAAAGCGCGTGAGCAAGGCGGAGACGGCTGCGAAGAAAGTGGGGAAGAGGAAAGCCGCTCAGGCTGTCGTGAAGAAGACGCCAGCGAAGACGAAGACTGCGAAACAAGCCGCAAAGAAGAAATAGGTCAGGCCGCCGCTCGCGCTGAGCCGCCGGTGGTGAGTGGCGCCAGAAGGTGTTCGGCGAGCCAGTGGACGACGGGGACGGACACCCCGTCGCCGACGACTTTGAGGGCGTTGGTTTCGGCTGCGGGCAGGCGATAGCTGTCGTCGAGCCCCATCAGGCGCGCGGCCTCGCGCGCGGAAACGGCGCGGAGCCGGGTGCGACCGCTTTCGGTGACGAGCAGCAATTGCTTTGATGATCCTCCCGCCGGTGTGCGGAGGCAACCGGCGAGACCGTCATAACGGATCTCGGCGCGCTGGATGCGTTGACCGTTCTCGATGCGTATGCGGCGGAAGACCGCGCCTGCATTCCAGCTGGGCGTCTGTAAGGCGGCTTCGACGCGCTGTCGGTGAAGCGGGGTCATCTGGTCGATCAGTTTGCGCGCTGCGGCGTCGGACCGCCACGCATGCTCCGGCGGATTGCGATCGAGGAGTGAGGCGAGGTCAGCGTTGCGCTTCGTTGGCTGAGGAAGGCGCCACCAGGCCCAGGCGAGGTGTGTGGTGTCAGGCAGCGCCTCGACGGCGGCGCGGAGGTTGGGCGGGTGGAAGGTGTGGTCGGGTCTGTCGGCTTCCAGCCCGGCGGGGATGCGGCCCTTGTGGGCGATGATGAAGAGGCGCGGGCGCGACTGAGGCGAGAACAGCGCGGCGTCGATCAGCATTGCCCCGACGCGGAAGCCTGCGTCGGCGAGCTCGGTGATAAGGACCGTGAAGTCACGACCATTGTGGGACGAGAGGAGGCCGGCGACGTTTTCGATGACGATCGTCTTTGGCGCGCGGGGGCCGAGTTTCTCCATGACGTTCCAGAAGCCCCAGAACGCGCCGGAGCGGGGCGCGTTGAGGCCGCGCCGGCTGCCAGCGAGGGACAGGTCCTGGCAAGGAAAGCTGGCCCAGGCGAGGTCGGCTGTAGGCAGGCTGGCGGGGACGAGGTTCCAGACATCGCCCTGTTCGATGCGCGCATCAGGGAAGTTGGCCCTGTAGGCGGCGCATTTCATAGGGTCGAGGTCGTTGGCGAAAGCGCAATCGAACCGGCCCGAGAGCCCGACATGAGCCATGCCGCCGCCGGCGAAGAATTCGAGAAACGAAGGGCGGGCGAATGGCATGAAGTGAGGGTGCCGTGATTCGGGCCCGTGTGCGCGGAGCCGTTCCCGGAAGCAGGCGGCTTTGGGTCAATGCAACGCCCGCAATTAGCGGTCCAGAGACGCCGGGTGGCCGTGCGCTGTCACGCGCCCCAGCGCCTGCCTCGACGGGCGCCCACTGCATGCGCTGCTCAGCATGAACGCTTCGTGAGATCTGTGGGAACCGTCAGCGCCTGGGAGCGGATGCGGTGGAGGCGAGGGTGTTCCTCGAGGAAGACGCCGCCGCTTGCTTGCAGGTCCATCAACGGGCGGCGATAGGCCCATAAGCAGCCATCAACCTGTGACCCCTGGGTGATGGGATCGGGCTGGTCGACCCTTATAACGGGTGATCATTACCGAGGGCGTGATCCGCCTGCGAAGCAGGCGGGACAGGCGGATGCGATACGGATTATTCTGGGGTCCGGGCTCAGTCGAACATCTTCGAGATGGACTCGTCGTTCGCGATGCGGCGGATGGCTTCGGCGATCAGCGGGGCGAGAGAGAGCGTCCGGATCTTCTTGGCCTTTGCGACGGATTCGGATGCCTGTATCGTATCGGTGATGACCAGCTCTTTCAGCTGGGACTTGTCGATATTGGCGGCGGCGCCGTTGGAGAGTACGCCGTGGGTGACGTAGGCGGCGACTTCCTTTGCGCCGTTCTTCAGCAGCGCGTCGGCGGCGTTGATCAGCGTGCCACCCGAGTCCGTCATGTCGTCGATCAGGATGCACTTCCGGCCGGCGACATCGCCTATGATGTTCATCACTTCCGACTCGCCCGCCTTCTCGCGGCGCTTGTCGACGATGGCGAGGTCTGCGTTGAGGCGCTTGGCGAGGGCGCGGGCGCGCACGACGCCGCCGACGTCCGGCGAGATGACCATCAGGTCCTGGCTGCCGTACTTCTTGAGGATGTCGTCGGCAATGTCGGGCTGGGCGAACAGGTTGTCGGTCGGCTTGTCGAAGAAGCCCTGGATCTGTGCCGCATGCAGGTCGACCGTGACGACGCGGTCGGCACCAGCGACGTTGATGAGATTGGCGACGAGCTTGGCGGAGATCGGCGTACGCCCGTCGGTTTTGCGGTCCTGCCGTGAGTAACCGAAATAGGGAATGACGGCGGTGATGCGGCGGGCGGAGGCGCGGACGAGCGCGTCCATCGTGATAAGCAGTTCCATCAGGTGGTCGTTGGCGGGCGCTGAGGTCGACTGGATGATGTAGACGTCCTGGCCGCGGACGTTCTCATTGACCTTCACGAAGACTTCGCGGTCCTTGAAGGTCTTCACCTCCGTATCCGTCAGGCGCATGTCGAGCCGATCTGCAATGCGCTGCGCGAGCGGCCGGTTTGCGTTGCACGAGATGAGTTTCATCTGCCCGCACTCCAGTTTATCGCCGCTACTCATTGGTTAGAATGAGGAGGCTCCCGTCGGCGTCACGCTTCTGTCGCAGAATCGGCCGGGCTGCAATCGTCGCGGGTGAGGATTCCGGGGAGTTGCTTGGGCGTGCTGTCGCGGCCACAGCGGACCGATTTGCCGCGGGGCGGCAATTGGGACCTTTGTTAAGCTTACTGGGAATGGCTTGCAAGCAGTCACGCCGCTTGCGCGGGCGTGCTGGTCATCAGAATGGTCATGGGGGAAATGCGTAATGCACCCCGCTCGATCCGTTTGGTGTATCTCACCCCGTCTCCTGCTTCAGAGCTTCATGGCATTTCCGCGCGCGCGTGTAGGAAATGGCATGGGCGACCGAGAGCGCCGGCATCGTGATGAGGGCCGCCACCGCTGTATTCGCAACGCTTGAAGCGCTGCCGAGGAAGGCGAGGATGCTGAGAAAGGCCAGGTCGAGCACAATCATCTGGGGTAAGACGAGCCGTCAGAAAACATCTCTCGCGAAAAGCCTTTCTGCACCTTCGATTTTCATCACCACCCCCTTAGTCCTCCCGAACGAGCGCTATTCCCGCGCTCTACCCCAGCAGCATGATGCCGGTCATGTTGCGTCCGCAGTCGCGTTCGCCGGCCTTCACCGAGTGGCGGTGGGAGAAATAGTCGTCCTGCTGGGTCAGGGTGTCGTCTGCGAGGGCGTCTATGTGGCCGACGCCCATGCGGGCGAGGCGTCCGGAGCAGTAGCGCTTGAGGTCGAAGAACTGCCGGTCGCCTGTCCCGGGCTCGAACAGAATCTCGGCCCAGGGGGTAGCGTCCAGGACGGCGTCGGCGAGGTCGGGGCCGACTTCGAAGGAAGATTGTGAAAGGCACGGGCCAATGCCGGCGACCATCTTCGCTGGATCGCCGCCGATCTGCTCCATGGCTTCGACGGCGGCTTCGATGACGCCGCCGACGGCACCCTTCCAGCCGGCATGGATTGCCGAGATCACTGCGTTGTGCGGATCGCAGATCACGATCGGCGCGCAGTCGGCCGCGAGCACGCCGAGGAGAAGGCCGGGGCGCTTGGTGACGAGGGCGTCGCACTCCGGGCGGTCATTGGGGGCGTAGGCGGTCTCGGTGATGACGGCTTTCGTGGAGTGGATCTGGCGTGGGCTGGCGAGCTTATCAGGCATCGCGCCAAGGGTGTGACAAACACGGCGACGGTTCTCGAACACCTTCTCCGGTTCGTCCCCCGATCCGGGACCGCAGTTGAGCGACTTGTAGACGCCGTTAGAGACGCCGCCGCGCCGACCGAAGAAGCCGTGGCGCACGTGCATGCTGAGCCGCTTGAGTGCAGGGGCTTCTTCGAAGGGCGGGCGGATGTCCGTCATGGCGCGCTCGCTAGCATGATTGTTCAGAACGCTGGAGGCGTTTCGGCACCCGGTGATGTGATGGCGAGGACCTGGAAGCGGGCGCCCATTTCGCTTGGCTCGACCAGCCTGTTGACGGCGGCGCGGGTATCGGCGGCGCGCTCGGGGTTGGCGCGCGAAAGTGTGTCGGCTCGCTGCAGAGCGCCGAGACGGATAAGGAAATCGGATTGCGGGACGGGGCCGTGGATGCTGAGACCTTGCTCCCTGCAGAGGCGGACGAGCCGGCCGAAGTCGACGTCGGCAGTAAGATCTGACCCGCCGGGGTCGGCGAGGGGGGAGAGTTGCTGGCCCGAGCGGTAGGCGCGTAGCGTGTCGGCAGGGACGCGGTCGGTCGGACCGTAGTCGACGATGAGGGCGCGGCCGGGATGCGCCAGCAGTCGCCGCGCGATGGACACGGCAAATGTTTCCAGCGCCGGGGCCGCTTCGACTTCGTCACTGGTGGGCATGATGTTGTCAGGCAGTGCTACCGCTGCGCCGAGGCCAAATACGAGATTACCGGAATTGTCGAGGCCGATCTGGCGCTCGCGCCAGCTTGTCCCGCTTCGTACGAACTGCCGGATCGGCAGGCAGTCGAGGAATTCATTGGCGAGGATGATGGAGGGGCCGGGTGGGACGGCGTCGAGATCGTCTGCGTGGTGGACTTCGCGCTGGAAGAGGCGGGCGCATTGTTCCTTGCGGAGGGTGGGGCTGGCCTCAACGAGCGAGACGCGTACTGCGTCGCTGAAGCCGGGGACGGAGGCGCCTGCGCGCAGGGTGTCGGACATCATCACGCCGCGCCCGGGGCCGAGCTCGATCAGGTGACACGGTGACGGCCTGCCCATGGCGAGCCATTCGTGCGCAGCCCAGAGGCCGATGAGTTCGCCAAAGACCTGCGAGGTTTCGGGCGCAGTGGTGAAGTCCTGGTTGAAGGCGGGGCGCG
>JBMOGP010000005.1:0-19839 GCA_049318285.1 Hyphomonadaceae bacterium | reverse complement strand
CGAACTTCCGGAAGCCGAGCTTGGCCATGATGTGCCGGACTTCTTCGGCGACGAAGAAGAAGTAGTTGATCACATGCTCTGGCGCACCGGTGAAGCGGGCGCGCAGGACGGGGTCCTGAGTGGCAACGCCGACGGGGCAGGTGTTTAGGTGGCACTTTCGCATCATGATGCAGCCTGCCGCGATCAACGGGGCCGTCGAGAAGCCGAACTCGTCCGCGCCGAGCAGCGCGCCGATGGCCACGTCACGGCCGGTACGCAGGCCGCCATCGACCTGAACGGCGATGCGTCCACGCAGTTCGTTGAGCACCAGTGTCTGTTGGGTTTCGGCGAGGCCGATCTCCCACGGGCTGCCGGCGTGCGTCAGCGAGGTAAGCGGCGAGGCGCCCGTCCCGCCTTCGTAACCGGAGATGGTCACATGGTCAGCGCGCGCCTTTGAGACGCCTGCGGCGACTGTGCCGACGCCAACTTCGGACACCAGCTTCACGGAGATGCGCGCGACGGGGTTCACGTTCTTGAGATCGTGGATCAGCTGCGCAAGATCTTCGATCGAATAGATGTCGTGATGAGGCGGCGGCGAGATGAGGCCAACTCCGGGCGTGGAGTGGCGCACCTTGGCGATGTTCTTGTCGACCTTGTGGCCCGGCAGCTGTCCGCCTTCGCCCGGCTTCGCGCCCTGCGCCATCTTGATCTGGATGTCGTCGGCATTGACGAGGTATTCGGTCGTGACGCCGAAGCGACCTGATGCGACCTGCTTGATGGCCGAGCGCATCGAGTCGCCGTTCTTCATGCGCACGAAACGGTCCGGCTCTTCGCCGCCTTCGCCCGTGTTGGAGCGGCCGCCGATGCGGTTCATCGCGATGGCAAGCGTTGTGTGCGCTTCGCGGCTGATCGAGCCGAAGCTCATCGCGCCGGTTGCGAAGCGCTTCACGATGTCGACTGCGGGTTCGACCTGATCGATCGGGACTTCCTTGTCCGCAAACTTCAGTTGCATCAGGCCGCGGATAGTCAGCAGGCGTTCGTTCTGCTCGTTGATCGACTGCGCGAAGGCCTTGTAGTCTTCCGACACATTGCCGCGCACGGCGTGCTGCAGCTTAGCGACGGAGTCCGGGGTCCAGGCGTGGTCCTCGCCGCGGATGCGGTACGCATAGTCGCCGCCGACATCGAGCAGGTCCCTGTAGACGGGATCATCACCGAAGGCTGCGGCGTGACGCTTCACGGCTTCTTCGCCGATCTCGTTGAGCCCGACCCCTTCGATTGTTGTCGCCGTGCCCGTGAAATATTCCTGGATGAGTTCTGTCGAAAGGCCCACGGCGTCGAAGATCTGCGCGCCGCAATAGGACTGGTAGGTCGAGATGCCCATCTTGGACATCACTTTCAGGATGCCTTTGCCGATGGCCTTGATGTAGTTCTTTTTCACTTCTTTCGCGGTGAGCTGGATGCTTTCGCGCTGGCGGATCTGTTCGAGCGTCTCGAAGGCAAGATAAGGGTTGACTGCCTCAGCGCCATAGCCGGCGAGCGTGCAGAAGTGATGCACTTCGCGGGCTTCGCCCGTTTCAACGACGAGTCCGACCTGCATGCGCAGGCCCTGGCGGATCAGCTTGTGGTGAACCGCTGACAGTGCCAGCAGGGCAGGCACGGGAATACGATCTGCGGATACGGCGCGATCCGACAGGATAAGGATATTGATGTCCTGCAGCACATGCTCGGTCGCTTCGAGCCGGATGCGCTCGATTGCCGCCTTGAGGCCGGCTGCGCCTTCGCTGGCGTCCCAGGTGATGTCGATCGTGGCCGTACGGAATGCGCCGTCGACGAGTTCCGAGATCGAGCGGATCTTGTCGAGGTCAGCGTTCGTCAGCACAGGCTGTGAAACTTCAAGCCGCTTGTGCGTGCCCGCTGCCAGACCCAGCAGGTTTGGACGCGGGCCGATCATCGAGACCAGCGACATCACCAGCTCTTCCCGGATCGGGTCGATCGGTGGGTTGGTGACCTGGGCGAAGTTCTGCTTGAAGTAGTTGTAGAGCAGCTTCGGCTTGCGGCTCAGCACCGCGATCGGCGTATCGGTGCCCATTGAGCCGATCGGGTCGTCGCCAAGTTGCGCCATCGGCTCGAGGAAGAACTGCACGTCTTCCTGCGTGTAGCCAAACGCCTGCTGGCGATCAAGCAGACTGACATTGGTGTTCTGTAGCGGCGCGGCGTCCGGGTCCTGTTCCGGGTCGGCAAGATCGGTCAGCTTGAACTGCATCTCGTGCAGCCACTCATCGTACGGGTGCTTGCCTGCGATGCTGGCCTTCACCTCCTCATCCTCGATGATGCGGCCTTCCTCGAGGTCGATCAGAAGCATCTTGCCAGGCTGCAGGCGCCACTTGCGGACGATCTTCTCGTCGGGGATCGGCAGCACGCCGGCTTCCGACGCCAGTACGACATGATCGTCGTCGGTCACGATGAAGCGCGCAGGGCGCAGGCCGTTACGGTCCAGCGTCGCGCCGATCTGGCGGCCGTCGGTGAAGGCGATCGCCGCCGGACCGTCCCACGGCTCCATCAGGGCTGCATGGTATTCGTAGAAGGCGCGCCGCGCCGGGTCCATGTCCTGATGCCCTGCCCATGCTTCGGGGATGAGCATCATCATGGCGTGGCTGAGTGGATAGCCGCCTGCCACGAGCAGTTCGAGCGCATTGTCGAGGCAGGCCGTATCCGACTGGCCGTGCGGGATCAGCGGCCACATCTTGTCGAGGTCGGCGCCGAGAAGCGGACTCTCCATCGAGCGGCGGCGGGCGTACATCCAGTTGACGTTGCCGCGCACCGTGTTGATCTCGCCGTTGTGGGCGATGAAGCGGTAGGGGTGCGCCAGCTTCCAGCTCGGGAAGGTGTTGGTGGAGAAGCGTTGGTGGACCAGCGCCAGTGCGCTCTCGCACAGCGGGTTGGTGAGGTCCTTGTAGAAGGTGCCGACCTGGCCTGCGAGCAGCAGTCCCTTGTAGACGATGGTGCGCGTAGACAGGGACGGCATGTAGAATTCGGCAAGGCCCGGCAGGTTCTTCTTCTTTGCGATCTCCGCCAAGGGGTTTTGCGTCTCTTTCCGGATGGCGAGCAGTTTCCGCTCGAAAGCATCCTGATCCATCGCGGGCGAGCCCTTGGCGATAATCGCCTGCCTGATAACCGGCATCGAGGAGATCACCGCCTTGCCGATGCCCTTGGTGTTGGTCGGGACGTCGCGCCAGCCGAGCAGTTTCTGCTTCGCCTTGGCGAGGTAGTTGGCGAACTGGTTCATCGCGAATTCGCGTGCGGCCTGATCCTGAGGCAGGAAGCACATGGCGACAGCGTAGTGTCCTGGCTGGGGCAGCTCGACGTTCGCGGCCGTCGCCCATTCAGAGAACAACTTGTGCGGAATCTGGATCAGGATGCCTGCGCCATCGCCAAGGAGAGGGTCAGCGCCCACGGCGCCGCGATGGTCGAGGTTCATGAGGATCTGAAGGCCCTGCGCCACGATGGCATTGGACTTCTTGCCCTTCACGTTGGCGATGAAGCCGACGCCGCAGGCGTCATGCTCATTCCGGGGATCGTAGAGACCCTGTGCGTGGGGAAGACCCATTTCCATGCGTGTAAACTCGTCCAGACGTCGGTGAGACTGAGCGCCTACCAGCTAGGCACAGAATTTCAATGGAATAGCCCAACCTGCGGCAAGATTTGCGGGAAGTTGGGGCTTAACTGGTTGTACAAGCACTGCTTGTGCCTCGGGAAGCGACTTTCGACTTCCCCACCCAGGGCGGGAACGATGCCCTCCCGAACGTCCTCTGGCGCAATCAATTGCTGCAAGGAGGCGTAACCGCGAAATTTGTTTCGCAACCGGCTGTCGCTAGGTGAGGCCTTCAGGCGGGATAAAGCGTCGCGAGTTCCTCGGCATAGGGGGCGTAGGACTCCTTCAGCGTTGCCTGGTTCAGCAGCATGCTTGCGATCACCTTCGATCCGCCCGGCCGGTACACCGACGTGCGCGTCCAGTAGGATTCTGTCCGCCGGCTGCCGCTGAGGGCGATGATCTCGCGCTCGATCTCGTAGTCCTCGCCGACGAATAGCGGGCCCTCGATCATGCGGATTTCCTGGTCTGCGAACAGGCCCACGGCCGGGCCCTTGATGGGGAGGCGGTCCTCTCGCGCGACGTACTGCACGAGCACGCTAACCATTTCCCACGGTATGATGGGACGGCCCCAGGGATTGTCCGCGCCGGAGTACCAGGGCGAGGGCTCGGTGATTTTTGCGAGCTTCTGGTTCAGCGAGAAGGGATAAAGGTCGCCCATGTGCTGGTCGGCATCCATGCGGATGCGCATGCGAGTGGTACGGTGCCCAACCTTGAGATCACGCAGTATCACGGGCTGCTGCAGCGCAGACAGTTCGTTGAGGCGGAGGTCCAGCGCCGTAGGCGGCGCGTGGGATCCGACGGACGCGGTGCCGCGCAGGACTTCGGTTCCGTCTTTCTTGCTGGCCCAGATCGTCGCGTGATCCTCGCCGGGCTCGCGCTCGATGAAGGCGCGGACTTCCTCTCCTTCCATAACCATGTTGCGGTAGTGGGCCGAGAGGCAGCCTTCGGTGAGGAAGCGTTCGCCCCAGATCGCCTCAGCAAGCGGAACAAACTGGCTGTAGTGGGTCGGTCCCTCGATGGGACCCGCCTTGAAGCCGAGCTTCTGGGCCATGGCGTCATCGTGCAGCGAGACGTGATTGTCGTAACTCTGCTCCAGCAGCATATTGACCGGGGCGCGCCACGGCCCGGCCAGCACTTGGCCGATGTTTTCCAGCTTGGTGTCGAATGCGCGTGTCGCCATGGCTTTTCTCCCAAGGGGACTATCGCGCCTGCGACGATAGTGGCGCAAGGGCGGGCGCGGCACTACATTGGGGCAAAGGAGATATACCATGCCCATGCCGCTGCGCATCGATTTTGTCTCAGACGTGGCGTGCCCGTGGTGCGTCGTCGGTTTGCGGTCGCTGATGAAGGCCCTGGACGCCGTGGGCGACAAGGTCGAGGCCGAGATCCATTTCCAACCGTTCGAACTGAACCCGGACATGCCGCCGGAGGGCGAGAACACGGCGCAGCATGTCGCGCGGAAATACGGCGCCAATCCCGAGCGTTCGGCTGCATCCCGCAACGCCATCCGCGAGCATGGTGAGGCGCTTGGCTTCGATTTCAACTACAGTTCGGAGAGCCGCATCTGGAACACGTTCGATGCTCACCGACTGCTTTACTGGGCGGGGATCGAGGGGCGTCAGCTTGAACTGAAGGAAGCGCTGTTTGTCGCCAACTTCACCGAGCAGAAGTCGACGAGCGATCATGACGTTCTTGTCGGCGCGGCGAAGGTCGCCGGCCTCGATGGGGCCAAGGCGACGGAGGTCCTGGAGTCGGGCGCCTACACGAGGGAGGTCCGCGCTGAAGAAGACGTCTGGCGCAACCGTGGCATCAATGCGGTGCCCTCGGTGATCTTCAACCAGCGCTGGATGATCCAGGGCGGTCAGCCGCCGCGCGTGTTCGAGCAAGCCATTCGCCAGATCATCGACGGGAGCGCCACGGCAGCCTGACGTCTGTTCGTGTGGTCAGCCCAGCACGATCGCACGTTGGTGCAATGCTTCGAGCGCGGCTTCGGGTGTCGATGTGTCAGCCATGAGCTGGCGGAAGCTTTCCGGCAGGAAGCCGCCTTCGATCATGTGGTCGACAAGCGTGAAATACGGTCGCCAGTAATTGTTCTCTGACAGGAAGGCCATCGGCTTGCTGTGTAGCGACAGCTTGGCCCAGGAGAGGGTCTCGACAGCTTCTTCCAGCGTACCGATGCCGCCGGGGAGGACGATGAGGCCGTCAGCTTCGTCGAGCAGCGCCTGTTTCCGCTGGTGCATGTTGTCGGTGTAGCGATTCTCGATCCCGTCGAGCACGCCTTCGAGCTCGCGGAGGAAGTGCGGCATGACGCCGAGCACCTTGCCGCCGGAGTCGCGCGCGGAGGTAGCGACCGCGCCCATCAGGCCGACATTGCCGCCGCCATAGACAGTGCGCCAGCCGCGCGCGGCGATGGCCTTGCCAAGTTTCTGGGCAAGCTTGATGTAGCTGGGGTCCGATCCCGGGGCGGAACCACAATAGACCGTGACGGACGAAATTCCGGACATTCTTCTTCTCGCTTTTCTTCAGCGCCATAGATGCGACGGTTCGCGCCAGGGGGAAAGCCGGGTGGCTGCGGCCTTTCTCCGCTTCTTGGGGCATGCTGACAAAGGGGCGGCAGGAGGGCGGCGCGGGAACTCTGGCGTTTCCGGCAGGCCGCGCCTATTTGTCTGCCCATGGCCAGACATGCTCACAGTGCTTCCCCCACCGACGTCGACGCGATCGAGTCGGGTGATGCGGGGATTGGCGTGTCGCTGGCGCGGATCGGCAAGATCATGTCGCGGCCGGAGTTGAAGCGGTGGCGGCCGGTTATGGTGCTGGCGCTGCTGCTGACACTGGCCTCGAAGATATTTGCGGTTTACGCGCCGGTATTCTTCGGCGACGCCATCAACGAGATGACCGGGACGGATGCCGCGATGGCGGCAGTTATCCTGCTGCTGGCCTGGTGGACGGGCGCGCGCCTGTTGTCGGCGAACCTGCCTTACCTGCGCGATGCCTTGTTTGCGCCTGTGAGCCAGGATGCGCAGCGGTTGGTGGCGGTGGAGGCGTATGGTCATGCGCAGGGGCTGTCGCTGGCATTTCACCAGACGCGGCGGACGGGGGCGCTGAACCGGGTAATCGACCGGGGCGTTGCGGCGCTCGACTATCTGATCCGCTTTCTCGCCTTCAACATCGGGCCGACGCTGATCGAGCTGGCGCTTGCGGCGTATGTGTTGACGACGCGTTACAGCTGGATCGCGGCAGTGATCGCGGTTGCGACTGTGGCGCTCTATGCGGTGTTCACCGGGGTGCTGACGGGATGGCGCGCGGAGCAGCGGCGCAAGCTGAATGCGGCGGATACGGAGCTGCGGGCGCTGGCGGTGGACAGCCTCACCAATTTCGAGACGGTGAAGGCGTTCGCGGCGGAGACACGCGAGACCGAGCGTTACGATGCAGCGATGCAGACCTACAACCGCAATATGGTGGATGTGTCGCGTTCGCTCGCCCTGCTGAATGCGGGGCAGGATATCATCATGGCGCTGGGTCTCACCGCGGTGGCGGGCATCACCGCGCTTGCGACGTTCAATGGTCAGGTGCAGGCGGGAGACATGGCGGCGGTGGTGCTGATCATGAGCAACCTCTACCGGCCGCTGTCGGTTCTGGGCTGGGCCTTCCGCGAAATCAAGCAGGGCGCAATCGATCTCGAGAAGCTGTATGGACTGCTCAACATGAAGCCCGATGTGCAGGACGCGCCGGATGCGAAGCCGTTGCGGGTCAAGGGCGGTGAGGTGCGGTTCGAGGCCGTCAGCTTTACCCACGATGCGCGTTCGGCAGGAATCGATGGCGTGTCGTTCACCGTGCCCGCCGGGACCAAGCTTGCCGTTGTCGGTCCGTCTGGTTCGGGCAAGTCGACGCTGCTGAAGCTCCTGTTCCGTTTCTATGACACCAAGGGCGGGCGCGTGGTGGTGGACGGACAGGATGTACGTGGACTGCAGCAGGAGTCTCTGCGCGACGCGATCGGGCTGGTGCCCCAGGACGTGGTACTTTTCAACGCGTCGATGAGGGAAAACGTGCTTTACGGCCGGCCCGACGCCAGCGATGCGGAGCTGCGCGAGGCTGCGAGCCGGGCGCAGTTGATCGAGTTCATCGACCGGTTGCCGAACGGATGGGAGACGCGGGTTGGCGAGCGCGGGGTGAAGTTGTCCGGCGGCGAACGGCAGCGCGTGGGCATTGCGCGCGCGATCCTGAAGAACCCTGCGATCCTTGTGCTGGACGAGGCGACGAGTGCGCTGGATTCAGCAACCGAGCAGGAAGTGCAGGGCGCGCTGGACGAGGCGGCCAAGGGGCGCACGACGCTGATGGTCGCGCACAGGCTCTCGACCGTGGCGGGAGCAGACGAGATCATCGTGCTGGACGCTGGCAAGATTGTAGAGCGGGGCACGCATCGGGAGCTGCTCGATCGCGGTGGCCTGTACGCGGATCTGTGGAGCCGGCAGTCGCGCGCGCATGAGGATGCAAACGCGATGGTGGCGGAGCGGGTGGCTTAGCGTATCGCCGAGATTATTGTCCGACCCACTTCGTCCCGGTCGGCGCCATCCCGGATTCCTGGTACACGGCCTCGCCCGTGCCGATGGCGTAGTGGGGATCGTTGGCCTTGGCGACGAACACGCTTCCCGCCGGATAGACTTTGGTCGCGCTGGGGTCTGCGGTCGTTCCGAAGCCGTAGTGCAGCACGCCGGAGAGGACGGTGATCATGCGGTCATCGGGATGGCTGTGTGGCGGCATCAGCGCGCCGTCGGTGATGTGGACGCGGATCGTGTAGAGCCCGGGTTGGGTCGGCGCGCCCAGCACAAAGGCGGCGTTCATCCCGGTTGCATTGGCGATGGGGGCGTAGGTGACGCCCTGGATCCAGTGATCGTGGACGGCGGATGCGCTGGCGCAGCCCGTCAGCGCCAATGCGGAAAGCGAAAGCATCAGTCGCATCGAAGTCTCCCGGTCCTGACGCCAGCCTTTCCTGATCTGCAGGTGCAGTAAAGAGCCAGTATTGTGCAGGCACCTTGTCTCGCTGCGTGTCGTATCGCACATCAGTCTGGTCGCCGAAGGAACAGTGAATGACCGATTCCGCCGCCTACACCCCCCCGAAAGTCTGGACCTGGAACAGGGAGAGTGGCGGGCGCTTCGCCAACATCAACCGGCCGATTGCGGGGCCGACGCACGAAAAGGGGCTCGCCGTCGGGAAGCATCCTATCCAGCTGTACTCGCTTGGCACGCCCAATGGCGTGAAAGTGACGGTGATGCTGGAAGAGCTGCTGGCGCTTGGTCATGTGGGCGCGGAGTATGATGCCTGGCTGATAAACATCGGCAAGGGTGAGCAGTTCTCGAGCGGCTATGTGGACATCAACCCGAACTCGAAGATTCCCGTGATGGTTGATCATGGCGAGCCAAAACCGGTGCGGGTGTTCGAGTCCGGGTCGATCCTTGTGTATCTCGCGGAGAAGTTCGACGCTTTCCTGCCGACCGATCGCGTGGCGCGGACGGAGACCCTGAATTGGCTGTTCTGGCAGATGGGGTCTGCACCGTTTCTCGGCGGCGGCTTTGGACATTTTTACGCGTATGCGCCCGAAAAGTGGGAGTACCCGATCGACCGCTATGCGATGGAAGTGAAGCGGCAGCTGGATGTGCTGGATCGAAGGTTGGGCGAGAGCGAGTATCTGGCCGGCAGTGACTACACGATCGCCGACATGTCGGTCTGGCCCTGGTATGGCGCGCTGGTGAAGGGTGTTCTCTACAACGCTGGCGAGTTCCTCGCTGTGCATGAATACAAGAACGTCATTCGGTGGACCGACCAGATTGCCGGGCGCGCCGCGGTGAAGCGGGGGCGGATGGTGAACCGCACATTCGGAGCGCCGGAGAGCCAGTTGCACGAGCGGCATGATGCGAGCGATTTCGAGCTGAGGACGCAGGACAAGCTCAACCCATCGACCTAAAGGCGTTGACCGGCGCTGGCTCGGGTGCGAGCTGGCCTTCAACCAAAGAGGGGAGCATGCGCGCGTTTTTCTCTGCGGCAGGCTTCTGGTGGGTGTCGATCATCTCGAGCGGTTTCCGCTAGTGCCCAAGGTGTTGGAAAAGCTGGGCGCGATCCTGATCGACAATTGCCGTGGCCCGGAAGCCCGCAAGGATCTGGCTGCCAGTTTCGCGAAGGCGGCCGACGACAAGCGTATCGTGCTGATCTATCCCGAGGGCCATCTCACCCAGGTGGGTGAGCACAAGCGTATCCGCGCAGGCGTGTGCCACATGCAGGAAACGTCGCAATGGCCGGTTCTGCTGGTCGCGACGAGCCTTGGCCTGCGCTGGCAGGAGCAGGATCGCCAAGTATCCAGGGCCCGATGTGATCGCGTTTCTCGATCCAATTCCACCGGCTCCTGGCAAAGATGAGATGGTCGCAAGGTTAGGCGAGGCGATCCGGACCAACACGGACCGGCTGATCGAATAGGGCAGAAGGTGGGATGGGGCAAAAGGGGTGCGGCGCAGAGCCGGCAAGCCATCTTTTGTTGTTAAGGATGAGGCGGCCACCTAGTGTGCAAGGCTAATTACGGAGACCCTATGGCCCGCAAACCCCAGCGTGATGTCGAGAAATCCTACACCCGCGCGCAGTTCGTTGCGAAGCTGCGGCGGTTTGCTGATAGTATCGAAGCAGCCGAGCCATTCGTGATCCAGGTTGCCGGAGAGCGCATCCATGTTCCTGCGCGCGCCGTATTCAACATCGAGCACGAGCGCGGAATCGAAGGCGAAGAGATAGAGTTCCAGATGAAATGGAAGGCCGGTACATGACGACAGCGCATGATTTCAGCTTCACGGCGATCGACGGGAAGCCTCTGCACCTGTCCCAGTTCAAGGGGCATGCTGTGCTGGTGGTGAACGTCGCATCGAAGTGCGGGCTGACGCCGCAGTATGAGGGGCTGGTGTCGCTGTATCGTGACCTCAAGGACAACGGTCTGATCGTGCTCGGTGTGCCGTCGAACCAGTTCATGGGTCAGGAGCCGGGCACGAACGAGGAGATTGCGACGTTCTGTTCCAGGACTTTCGGGGTCGATTTTCCGCTCACCGAGAAGACGGATGTGAAGGGCGACACGGCCCATGCGTTCTACAAGTGGATGAAGCAGGAGCTCGGCGAGCCGGCAGATCCGCTGTGGAATTTCCACAAGCTGCTGTTCGGCAAGGATGGCCAGCCGATCCAGGCGTTCGGTCCGCGTACGGAGCCGACTGCGCCGGAAATCCGCAAGGCCATAGAGGCAGCGCTGTAGGGATGGTGGCATGTTCAGCCTCGCGCTGCCGTGCGCGACGCGATACGCGACGAGATCAAGTACGAGATCGAAACGACTTTCGCCGAAGATATCGGTCGTTACACGGAAGGCGTGCCCCGCGACCTGCCCACCCTCGAGGGCGACGGGTCAGTTACTGACTGGGAGGCGCTGAAGGCCCGCCAGCTTCAGGCGTGGGACATCATCACGCGGACGAACCTGCTCGAGATCGACGTCACGAGACCTGAGGTTGGTTGCTGCGGGACCTGCGCGACAGCAAGGACGGACCAGCGCTTGGATCGGCAGATGCTGGGCAAGGACGGTGTTCCGGAGTTCAATATCGTGACGACACAGAGGCATGTCGAAGCCCGGGAAGTCGGAAACAGCAGCTGGGTCCAGGAAAGTATTGAGGAGCTGGGCGGCACGACAGTTTAGGATGGAGAGCCGTACTGAATGACAACCGCATTCGATTTCGAGTTCACGGGCCTAAATGGCGAGCCTCTCCCCTTGAAGAGGTTCGAAGGCCAGGCCCTGCTGGTCGTTAATGTTGCTTCGAAATGCGGATTTACCCCGCAGTATTCCGGACTGCAGGCGCTTTATCAGGAGATGCATCCGCGCGGGCTCACGGTGATCGGCGTACCATGCAACCAGTTCCTCTGGCAGGAGCCTGCGACGGAAACCGAGATCGCGGCGTTCTGTGCTGTGACCTATTCGGTCACCTTTCCGATGACGGAGAAGACGCACGTCAAGGGCAGCTGCGCGCACCCTTACTTCAAGTGGATGCGCGAATGGCTGGGAAAGGCTGCGCATCCCGCATGGAATTTTCATAAGCTGCTCACCGACAAGACGGGGGTGCCTGTCGCGGCCTTCAAGTCAAAGGTTGAGCCGGGCAGCGACGAGCTGCGGGCTGCCATCGCGCAGGTGCTGTAGCGCCGGGGCGACACGGTACCCGTAAAGCGCGGCGATCCCGGCAAATCCTATCGTGGCGGTCCTTCGGGATCGCCCCGCTTTCGTTGGGGGTTTGGCTAGACATCCGGGCTTTCGCGCGGGCCGTCCTTGGCGTGGATCCAGCGCAGAAGAGGCTTCAGAGGCAGCACCCAGGCGAGTCCGACGATCGGGAAGTACAGAAGCTTCCACGCCCAGTGCTCGGACGAGATGCGATCGCCGACGACCCCGGCGACGGCGATGTAGGCCACCATCCAGGCGACAATGACCAGAGATCCGATCAGCTTGCGCATGTTGCGCCTCCCTGCGGCTTTCTCTCCGCTGGTCTTCCGTTGTCACAGGTAGGATAAGCGCGCAATGAGCGAGGCTGTCGCGATATTCTCGGTGGCAAGTCCCATGGCGTCGGCAAAGGGCGTGGGGTTGGTGCGCGCATGGTTGCTGCTGATTGCGGGCATGGTCTACCTGATGATCCTGGTGGGCGGGGCGACGCGGCTTACAGACTCCGGGTTGTCGATCACGGAATGGCAACCGCTGCTGGGCGCGATCCCGCCGATGTCCGATGCCGACTGGCAAACCGCGTTCATCAAATATCAGACGATGACGGCTCAATTCCACGTCAACAATCCGGACATGACCCTTGATGGCTTCAAGGGGATCTACTGGTGGGAGTGGGGGCATCGACAGCTCGGGCGGGTGATCGGTTTGGCGTTCGCCTTGCCCTTCCTGTTCTTCTGGCTGACGAGGCGTGTCTCACGGAGACTGCTGCCACATCTCATCGTGTTGTTCGTGCTCGGCGGCCTGCAGGGGCTGATCGGATGGTGGATGGTCGCGTCAGGCGTCAACAGCGAGCTGACTTCGGTCGCACCCTATCGGTTGATGACCCACTTCTGTCTGGCGCTGCTGATTATTTCTTATTGCTTCTGGCTTTGGCTTGAGCTTGGAGCCAGGCGGCAGGATGTCCCTGTGCAGGCAAAAGCCTGGGCGACGAGCATCCTTGCAGTTACCGCGCTTCAGATGGCGCTCGGCGCACTGGTGGCTGGCCTGGATGCGGGGCGGGGTTTCACCGACTGGCCGCTGATGGCAGGCGAGGTCGTGCCTGAGACGATGTGGGCGCTCGATCCGGTCTGGCGAAATCTGTTCGAGAACCCGGCGACGGCGCAGTTCGTTCACCGTCTGACGGCCTACGCGCTACTCGCCGTTGCGATCTGGTGCGCGTGGCGCTTTCGTACGCAACACTGGTCCCTGTTTCCGCTGTTTGGCGGACTGGCGGCGATGCAGGCGGTGCTTGGCGTTGTGACGCTGGTGAATGCTGCCCCGGTGGATCTGTCGCTCGCGCACCAGGGGCTTGGCGTGATCCTGCTGGTGGCGGCGACGCGCATCAGGTGGACGGCAAGCGTTCCTCAGGCCGACGCGGCTGTGAAAAGCTCCTTCGCAAGGGGATAGTCAGGCTTGCCGTTTGGCGCGCGAGGAACATTCGCGACGACCTGCAGCCGACGCGGCGCCTTGTAGTGGCTGAGGCGGCTGCGGACGTGCTCGATCAGGTCTTCGGGCGCGGCCTGTGTGCCCGGCTCGAGTGAGACGACGGCTGCAACAGACTGACCAAAGCGATCGTCGGGCATGCCGAACACGAGAGCGTCCACCACCTTGGGATGGGACTTGAGGCTTTCTTCCACTTCCTCGGGATATATCTTCTCACCGCCGGAATTGATGCAATGACTGCCGCGGCCGAGCAGCTTGATGCGTCCGTCCGCTTCCACCATGGCGTGATCACCGGAGATCAGATGGCGTATGCCATTTATCTCGACATATGTCCGTGCAGTCTTTTCGGGATCCTTGTAGTAGCCGAGGGGAAGGTTGCCCCATTTGGCGACAAGGCCGACTTCGACGGAGCCGGGAGCGATGGGCGTGAAGTCGCTCGGCCGCACAACGATCGTGTTCGGCGCATCGAACCGCGCCTCATCGATCTTCGTGTCACGCGTCGTGATCGATGCGCCGAGTCCGGTGGCTTCCGAGGCGCCAAAACTGTCGTACAGGATCACGTCCGGCATGAACGCGAAAAGGCCTTGCTTGGTCTCGGGGCTCCACATCATGCCGCTGGACGTGATGGTGCGCATGGAGCGAACATTGTAGCGGTCGGGTTCGGCGCGTAGCGCATCAAGCAGCGGCTTTGCGAAGGCGTCGCCGACAATAGCCATGCCGCCCGTCTGGTAGTGAGTCATTGCGTCGAGGGCTGAGGGCGCATCAAATCGCGATGACCGTGTGATGACAATCGGCGCGCCTTTCGAGAGAGCGCCGAAGCCGGTGAACATGCCGGTGCCATGCATCAGTGGCGGGGCGACATAGACGGGCATGCGTCCTTCGTTGCGGCGGACCTGTGCCTGAAGGGCATCCAGCGTGGCGGGAGGCTCCAGGCCGAGTTGCGCGGCGCGGCCGGGGCCGAGAACATCCCACCAGACATGGCCCGGCCACATCACGCCCTTGGGCATGCCGGTGGTGCCGCCGGTGTAGAGCAGGAACATGTCATCAGGCGAGCGCTTGATGTCGAGCTTCGAGCCATCGCCAGTGGCGAGGTCGTCAAGGAAGTCGAAGCCGTCGACACGCGCGCCGGCGCAGACCCACAGCCGGACGCCAGGCATGCGCGATTTGAGTGCGCGAGCGTTGTCTGCATAGTCGGCGTCGAAGACCACGATCTCCGCGTCGCTGTTGTCGATGAGGTAGGCGAGTTCGTCGGGGCCGTAGCGATAGTTCACGTTCACGGGCGCGAGCCGCGCTTTCATCGCGGCGACGAAGACGAGCGGGTAGCCGGCACTGTTGCGCATGTACTGCGCGACCTTCGCGCCGGGTTTCAGGCCCGCCGCGAGAAATGATCGCGCGAGCGCATTGCTGGCGGCAGTAAACTGGCCCCAGGTATATCGCTGGCCGTCACAGAAAATGGCGGGGTCATCCGGCTGGACGGCGTCTGCGACTGCGTCAAACACATCTCCGTAACCGAATGACATCGCGACTTCTCCGTGTGTGCGGCGCCGAGCGTCACTGCGCCAGCTGACGAACCCTAATTGTACTCCACAGTCTGGTAGCGGAACTCGACGCTTTCATTTGCAGGTACCGTGACGCGGAAGACGGGCCGGCCGTTCTTCCGCGCTGGATCGCGATCGGCGCGGACCAGTTCCTCGTTGTCCGCAAGGTAGACGCTCATCTCAGCCTGGATCGGGAAGGGGTGAGCGTTGGTGATCTCGACAAGGTCGATCATGTTGAAACGTGCACCGGTGCGGATGGTCTGACCCTTGACGTCGGCCGGCGGCGGATCAGGACGCTGGCGGCTCTCCGTGGTCTGGCGGATCTGCACGGCGGCGCCGCCGGACAGGAGGAACTCTGTCTCCTCGTTGACAGCGAGATCGCGCAGGCTGGTCTCGCCGGCGAGCAGGCGGCGGGATGTTGCGCCGCTGCCAGCCGTCTCAAACACGGAGACGCGACCGGAGGGGAGCGGAATGCCGAGATTGCTGGCCTGGTCGTTCTGCGTGCGGAGGATGACCTCCATTGGCTGGAGCTCAATCGTGTTGTTTGGGTAGAGGTCAAAGTCGTAAACGCGCGAAATCGGGACTGCGAGACTGTCGAGCAGGCGGACCTGCTTGGCTTGCCGGCTCGCGACCGTAGACCGGTCGGGCACGCGGTAGAGCTTCAGGTCGCCGAGATCTTCCTGTTCTGCGCGTCGTGCGCCCGTCACGACAACATCATCCATTTCCGATTCCGCCATCGCCATAGCTGCCGGCGGCGCTGGCATCGCCATGTAATCCCGACTGGAATATCGATCGGGTTCGAAGCCGAGCGGATACGCGCGTTCGATATAAACGGGGTCCTGCGTGTCGCTGGTCGACCCACGGGGCCAGCAGCGGGCGAGGATGGGGCGGCCGAAGTCGATCGGTTCGATCTCGCCGCTGTCGCGGTTGAGGCGCCCAGCGACAATCTGGACGCGGGCGTTGGGAAAGCTCGTGCCGTTGCCGTTGGCAAGCGTGATCCAGCCTCCGACATCGAGTTTGCGGCCATCGGGCGACAGGCTGACGACGTAGTCGGCCGCCCAGTCGAACCCGCGCGCGAGATAAGACAGCTGCACCGTCGCTTCGATGCGCTGGTTTACGCGTGTGAGAACGGAAAGGGTTGGCTGGGCCGACAGGCCTGTGCGGGTCGACTCGAAGGTGACGGTCTCTGCCAGGCCAGAACAGCGTAAGGCCTCGACGCCATCAGGTGTTTCGAACACGACGCCGCCTTCGGCGCCGGAGCGGATCACGCCTTCGCGGCGTGTCGTGATCCCGTTGGGTGCAGTACGGCTCAGCAGGACGCGGCCCTGCTGGGCCTCAGCTGCATCGACCAGAGCAGCGGGGCTGAGCAGGGCGGCGTCGCGGTTCTTTTCGATGACGCCTGACGGAAGGCCGGTGACGATGGCGGACGCAGGCTCGATGCCATCGGCCACGCCTTCGAAACGCAGGCGGTGCTGGCCGGGCATGAGCACAACGCGGCGGGTTTCGGTGATGAGCGCGAAGCCGTTGAGGTTATCGAGGTCGAAGCCGCCTTTGCTGCGGAATGGGTCGCGATAGACGGTGACGGAGACGTCTGCTGGCGCCGATGCCGTGAGGTCCTGCGCATGCGCGGCGATTGGCGCCGACAGCACGGCAAGCGCCGCAAGCAAGATCCGCCTGGAATGCGCGATGCGCATGGGCGTGCGCCTCAATAGCTGGAGTCGAAGACGACAGTCAGCTCGGCTGTGCCGTTGGCTGGCACGTTGACCTGCCATTCGGCCATGTCCGCGTTGGGCCGCGTCGAACGCATCGTTTCGCTCTGGATCCGGGTGTCGCCCCATAGCCCATCCTGCTGCAGCGCAACCGTGACCGCGCGCGGGCTGGCGTTGGAGAGGGTATAATTCATCGTCGTCCGCCAGCGCCGAGAGGAGAGGCGTTCGCGCTTCTCGACGACGGGTTTCACCTTCACGTCGAAAGCGTCGCCGGTCGAGACGGAGAGCGTCGAGCCCATTGGCGTGTGGTCGATCGTGCTTTCGCCGATGAATTGCGGGTCGCCCTGCTTGTCGCGCATGTAGAAGCGGAGCACGCCAGCCGGGAGCTGGTCGCCGAGACCGTCGGCTGAGCCGGTGGCGAAACGGTAGACTGTCTTGGCGCTCTGTGGCTCTTCCTGCGTGCCCATCCAGTAGTTGCGGAATTCATAGCCGTTCTTTGCGGGTACGCCGTGCACGTCGAGGAAGCTGACCTGTTTGGTCTGCATGTTGGCAATCGTGGTGCGCTCTGCCAGCGGATACAGGTAAAAATCGCCAAGGCGCTCGCGGTCGCCTGTTTCCGTGCCGGCGGTGACGAGTTGCGGGCGCTGCGGGCGTCCATATTGCGATCCCTGGTAACCCCCGCCTGCGCGCAGTGGCGAACCGGCCACGAGCGTGGTGTCGGCATTGTCATAAGTGGTGCCGCTGGAGTTCGTGAGCGTCACCCAGCCCTGCACGTCAATCTTGGAGCTGGCGTCGTCAAAGAGTGCGACATAGTCGGCGCGCCAGCCAAGACCGGACGTGAGATAGCTCAGCGTTGCCGGGCGCGAGCCGCGGCGGTCGCCATCGACAGTCACGGATAGCGTAGGCTTGGAGCGCAGATTTTCCGGCACCTTGTCGAAGATTACGCGAACAGGAAGGCCATCATCGCGCAGCACCTCGATCCGCTCGCCTATCTTGAGAACCACCCCGTTATTGGTGGCGAGGACTTCGGCCTGTTCGCGGGTTTCCTCGCCCGTGGCGGGATTGACGCGCACGATCGTGACGACGCTGCCGACGGCCTTCTCCATGAGTTTGGCGGGGGTCAGCAGGTCAAAGTCGAAATTCTGTTCGACGATGGTTACGCCGTTTGCGGAAAGCGAGACCGTCTCGGGCCGGATCTGGGCCGAGACGCCTGCGAACTCGATACGCTGGCGGCCGCCGGTTACGTCGACGGGGCGTTTGTCCTGCACCAGGGCGAGGTCATCCGCATAGATCGTGATCGCGAGCGCCTTGTCCTGTGCGAAAGCTGGGGGGGCAGATTGCAGCGCGACCAGCGCGCACGATGCTGCCAGAATGGTGCGGATGCTCATGGCGTTGACTCCCCGACATTTGTAAGGAGAGACTAGACCTCTTTCATGAGGCAGCGAAAGGCGGAAAGACGCCAAGGTGGTGTCGGAAACCTCGCGGGATGTGGACAAACCTTGTTCGCGGGTGCGTCAGACAGCCTTCAGGCGCGCATGCCGCTTCTTGCCGACGGAGAGGCGCGCCGTACTTTCCGCATCCAGCGCTGCTTCCGTGATGGCGTACTTGTCGTCAGTTACTGGCTCACCATTCAGCCTTACCGCATTGCCTGCGACCTGGCGTCTGGCGTCGCCTTTTGAGTCGACGAGTCCCGCCGCGACCAGAGCGTCGGCGATGGAATAGCCGCCTGCAAGTCTGGCTCGCTCGACTTCGAAGGTCGGCATGCCATCCGCGGATCCGCCGCCCTTGAAGACCGCCTCGGCGGCGGCCGCGGCTTTCGCCGCCTCTTCCTCTCCGTGGAGCATCGCGGTGGCGACGTCGGCGAGGCGCTTCTTGGCGTCGTTGATCGCGGCGCCTTGCGCCTTGGCATGCTCGCTGATTTCCGATGCCGGTAGGTCCGTGAACAGCCGCATGAAGCGCACGACGTCGGCATCCTCCGTGTTGCGCCAGAATTGCCAGTAGTCGTAAGGGCTGCGCATGTCCGGATTGAGCCAGACGGCGCCCTCGGCCGTCTTGCCCATCTTGCCGCCGCTCGCTGTGGTGATCAGTGGGGTTGTAACGCCGAAGACCTGCTTGTCGATGATCCGTCGGGTGAGGTCGATGCCGTTGACGATGTTGCCCCACTGGTCAGAGCCGCCCATCTGGATGCGGCAGTCGAGACGGCGCGCCAGCTCCAGGAAGTCATAGGCCTGCAGCAGCATGTAGTTGAATTCGAGGAAGGTGTATGGCTCCTCGTTATCCAGGCGGCGGCGGACGGTTTCCTGCGCGATCATCTTGTTGATCGTGAAGTGCTTGCCGTAGTCGCGAAGGAATTCGATCCACTTGATCTGGTCGAGCCATTCCGCGTTGTCGACCATGATGGCGTCGGTGGGGCCATTGCCGAATTTCAGGAAGGGTTCGAAGTTCTTCCTGATGCCTCCCATGTTGGCGGCAATCTCTTGGGTCGTCAGGATCGGACGCGACTTCTCCTTGTCGGTTGGATCGCCGATCTTGGTGGTGCCACCGCCCATCAGCACGACAGGCTTCCCGCCGGCCTGCTGGAGCCGGCGCAGGTTCATGATCTGCACCAAGCTGCCGACGTGCAGCGACTTCGCGGTGGCGTCGAAGCCGATATAACCACACGGCGCGCCTGTGGCGGCGTACTCATCGAGCCCCTTCTCGTCTGTGAGCTGGTAGACGTGGCCGCGGCCGATCATGTCCCGCAGGAATGTCGATTTGGCGTTTGCTGCGTCGAGTGTCACGAGAGAGGCTCCTAAGGGTCTGCCAGACCGGAGGCCATCTCAGTATGCCGCCGGTTCAGGCGGCATGCATGTTCGCACCGCCCGCTTATTTCAGCGTGCGATAATAGTACGCGGAGAGGGTGGCGCGGTGCGACATGAGAGTTAGATAGTCTGGCGGGTAGCAAATCGTCAAGTTTCGGAGCGGCGATGCGTCAGAGAGACTGTACCGGAGCCAGCGTGCCGCCAACCATCGACAAGGCGATCGCAACGTCTGGCATGGTGCTCAAGCCGGCCGCAAGGACGTCTCCGCCCCTCTATCACCTGAGCGATGGGTACCATGCGGGGCAAAGGAGCCTGCTGACGAGCTTTGCTATCGCCGGTTCTGCGCCAGCGCCGCGCAGGACGAGAAACCGATCGGTCCGTGAGAATCATGCAGCCTGCAGTGGCCCAGCGCGATGCCTTCGGCGCTCTGGTGGTCGGCGACTTCGTAGCCAATCCATT
>JBMOGP010000004.1:0-21861 GCA_049318285.1 Hyphomonadaceae bacterium | reverse complement strand
GGCCGGCGAGCGAACGGCACAGCTGGATTTAAGCGTCGAACGGCGGTCTTTGGGCGATGACCCGCCTGATCAGAAGGGCAGAAGCGACTGGCGACTTACGAGCACCGCTGCCGTTGGCAACATCATTACAGGCCAGGCGAAGTCGGGCTCGATTCCGCCGGAGAGCGCCCAAGAGACTAGCGACCGGATTTGTACCATGCGGCTAGGGTCCGGGCTGCGTGTGCGCGAGCCCGGCTTGGTTGCTCGCTATGGCAGCATCTATGCGTTACTGGTGTCAGGCGCCCGCAGGAGCGAGCAAGGACCTCATTCGCTTTGGATCTCGCTCGATCGCCAACAGCAGCGCTCGCGCCGGAGCGTCTGGTACCGATCGACGCTGCTCCCAGTCGCGTAGCGTCGTAAGTGGCAGGTGGAACGCCTCGGCAAACTCGCGTTGCGTTAGGCCCATACGCTCGCGCAATGCCTTGACGCGCGAGATGCGCCGCATTCTAGAGATCTGCGCCTTGGTCAAAGGAGCTGCATCCGGGTCGGCAAGAGCAGCCTTGCGGACGTCAGAATCAGACATTGAGTTCAGGCGCTTCCAGTCCGTTGCGCCTGGGCGATTACCAGATTTCGCGATCACCAGCGCAGTACCGGTCTTCTTCATGTTTCGTAGCTTTGCGGGCAGAAATGATGCGGCGGGTATCTTCATCGCGATAGGTGGCTACAACGAAGAGAACACCTCCGCTCGACATTCCGATGACGAGATCTCGCTCTTCTCCATAGTCGAAGCGATCGTCACCGTCTTCGATACGATCGGGATCCTCCAAGGCGCCAATTGCATCCCGAAAATCCACGCCGTGCAGCTGTAGATTAGAGGCGGCCTTTGCCTTGTCCCATTCGTATCGCACAGGACCGTGAGTACCGGGTACCGGTACTCACGTCAAGTCCTTGGATGTGTTACCGAATGACCGCTACTGGGCGAGGTCCCGCCGCAACGCAGCGTCACCGTCGAATGACTAAAGTGGATCTACTCTGCCGGATCGCCACAATTTGCGCTTGGCCAACTAGGGCCCATCGTGGTCATACCGATCGGCTGCAGGGCATTAACCCCTCCTTGCGACAGAAGTCGCCTATCTTCCGCCTGCCGGCGATCAAGGATTGCGCGCTTCAATTCCTGTCCGAGGAGCCTACCGGAGACGACGGTTATCTTGTGAAAGACCCGACTCATGCCTCTGCCTGCAAACGTGGAGGACATCAATCGCAATTGGATCAAGGCGGAGACGATCATCGGCGGTTAGGCCGGGTTCAATTGGACACCACCAGCACCGGGTGCGGGTGGCTCTCCGTCGGGGCGATCAAGTCCAGCGGCTCGAACGAGCGAGCGGTGGCGCGCTCCCATTCACGCGCAATTGCCCCCGTGGCGGTACCATCGATCAGGGAACGGGCAATGATACGTGGATAAGCCTCGTCCCCGCGTATCATAGTCCCGCCCGGCATTCGCACCTTGAAATGTTCGGGGCGGATTTGCCTGGGATGGTGCAGGCCTGCCGCTCCAAGAACGCCTGCCAGCGCCTTGAGCGTGTTGCGGTGAAAGTTGGCCACCCGCACGGACTTCTCGCGCACGACCAGCGCGCGCTGGCGCCACCAGCCCTGGGTCGCGACCCCGGTCGGACACTTGTTGGTATGGCATGCACGAGCCTGAATGCAGCCCACTGCGAACATAAACCCTCGCGCTGACATGACGAAATCGGCTCCCAGCGCAAAGGCACGTGCAATGTCGTAGGCCGAGATGATCTTGCCGCTTGCTCCAAGCCGAATGCGGTCGCGCAGGCCGGCGCCCAGCAACGCGTTGTTGAGGAAGCTTAGTCCGTCCGCCATTGGCAGCCCAACGTGGTTCGCAAGCTCCACGGGTGCTGCGCCCGTGCCTCCCTCAGCTCCGTCGATGACGATGAAATCAGGACTGATGCCCGTCTCCAGCATCGCTTTGATCACGCCAAACATTTCGTAGCGGTGGCCGACGCAGAGCTTGAGACCGACCGGCTTGCCATCAGAGAGCTGACGCAGCCGGTCGACAAAGGCCATCAATTCCAGCGGTGTGGTGAATTCGCTGTGGGCGGCCGGGGAAACACAGTCTTCGTTGCGGGAGACGCCGCGCACTTTGGCGATGTGGCGCGTGATCTTGGCCTGGGGCAACACGCCGCCGTGGCCGGGCTTTGCGCCTTGCGAGAGCTTGATTTCGATCATCTTGACCTGGGGCCGGCGCGCCTGCGCGGCGAACGCAGCGGCATCGAACCGGCCGTCTCGGGAGCGGCACCCAAAATAGCCCGTCGCAACCTGCCAGATGATGTCGCCCTTTTGCTTAACATGATGCTTGCTAATCGATCCTTCGCCTGTGTTGTGGGCAAAGCCGCCTAGGCGCGCACCTCGATTGAACGCCTGTATCGCGCGCCCGCTGACGGCGCCGAAGCTGGTCCCCGATATGTTGAGAACCGATGCGGAGTAGGGCTGCGTGCAGCTAGGCCCGCCGATCAGTGTACGAAAATCCGAATCTTCAAGCTCGATTGGCCGCATCGAATGCGCAATCCATCCGAAGCCGGGCTGCGTCATGTCCCGCACCGTGCCAAAGGGCTGCTTGTCGAGTACGTTTTTGGCGCGGCGATACACCAGAGTCCGCTGCTCGCGACTGAATGGTACAGGATCGCGTTCGTCCTCGATCAGGTATTGACGGATCTCGGGGCGGATAGCCTCCAGGATGAACCGGATATGTCCGATGATCGGATAGTTGCGAAGGATGGAGTGCTGCGTCTGCAGTAGGTCATGCAAGCCGACCACCGTCAGCGGCGCGAGGACTGGCAGCAGCCACAGCCAAAGCGGATTTACCAGCAAGCCCATCGCAAGGCTGGCGGCTGCGAGCATCCAGGTCAAGTTGAATGGCGCAAAACGCGACCACAACAGCCCGAACATTTCGTCCCCTCCAAAGGTGCGGCAATACTAACGCCACGCGCTTGGAGAATTTGTGACACTGCGAATTTGCGTGGACGCCTTCGCAGTCTCGGCCTCGTGCAATCGACGCGCACGCCCGACCGCTCTGGCATGGGCCGCAGGGTAACACGACAGGCCCGGAAGGATCGACTCTTGCCTCGGGTATCCGAACATTACGGATGGCCGCAATTGGGCGATGTCCCGCCTGATCAGCAGGGCAGAAGCGACCGGCAATTCACGCGCGACCCTGCCATTGGTAACTTCGTCGGATGGGCGTGAAGTTGGGGCCCATTCCTGCCGTTCATGATTCAAGCTTTGTGATGCCCGAAAATCTAGGGGCAGGTCAGATCAGCGAAGCTGGCGGGACCAGGCAAACCCGATCACCAGGCAGAGCAGTGCGCCGGCTGCCGGAAGCGCCGTCATCCAGAGAACAAGCGCGCCGCTCTCTGCGCCACGGAAGTCAAAACTGCTGAGGATCATGCCGAGCCCAAGCCCGCCAAAGCCGAGGGCAAGCTTCGCTGTTGCTGTAAACAGCGCGTAGGCCTCTCCCTCCCGACCAACCGCGCTCCGGGCGACTGCGTCGGCAAAGGAGGCCCATAACACCATGCCGACGCCTCCATTGCCGAGGCCGAAGCCAAACGCGCAGATTGTCAGACCCTCCGGGGGAAGGCCGGGGACACCACCGAAGATTGCGAGAGCGACGATCTGCACGACAGCAGCAATGCTCATGACCCGGGCGTGTGACGTCCTGCGGCACAGTAACGCCCATAGAGGCTGGCCGAGCGTTATCCCCACTGCCATTGCAACGATGATCGTGCCGCCCCAGAAGGGGGAGCGCAACACAAAGGAAGCAAAGTAAGGTTCGAGCTTGGCGAACAACGGCGTTGCAAGAGACGTGACGAACATCAGCGCGAGCATCACAGTAAAAATCGCGCGGACGTTCGGCCGTTGGGTGTGTGCGCCCTGGATTGTTATCGGAGGTAGACCTATCTGAGCGCTCCTTCCGACGATGCGTGAAAGGGCGGCGGCGCCGATGATCGCTGGCGCCGCAACACAACCTGCCAGGATCATGTAGCGCACAGCAGCGTCCTCCTGATCACCGGCTGCGATCAGAGGGCCGACCGCAACCGCGATCAGGAGTGTGGCCAAGCCGCTGAACCAGATCCGCGTCGATGCGACGCGATCGCGTGCGCTGCGATCCTGCGTTCCCAGGGCCATCAGGGCGTTCTGCGGTATGTCATAGAGGGCATAGGCGAGCCGGAAGCCAAGGCCCGCAGCGATTGCATAGCTGAAGCGAAACTCTTCCTCGATCCAGAAGCCGAGAAAGACGGCAGGAAATGCCAATGCGCACAAGATCGCGCCAAGAAGCTGGAGGCGCCCTGCCAGCCGGGCATCCGTCAGTGAACGCCTGAAGCTGAAGCCTACGACAATATCAATGCCTGCGCTGACCAGCAGGCCGGTTGCCAGAACGACGCCCATGCCCGCGGTCGACAGCCCGACAAGTTCGGTGAGATAAAAGGCGAAGAGTATCTCGCTCGCATACCAGAAAAGGCTCTTGCCCAAATGGGCAAGCCCGTAGGCGCCAGTCGTCCACCAGCCGTCGGCGCGTCCCAGTACGATCGTGGCCTCCTGCCGTTGAGCTGCAACCTGAATGGTATTCCGGAGTTTAGCGGAGGTTTGCAACATGCCCGAGTGCCGGGTTACGTCTCATTGAGGACGCTACACTGGCCAGCGAGGTTGTCCGTACCCGGATAGCCTCCGACCGCCCCGCCGGACGAGGGTGGTTCCGGCAGCAAAGTGACGTCCGCTAGAAAGCCCGCCTAGCCTTCGAAAGGTACGCGCGCTTGAGCGGCAGCATGGCGGCGCCAATCGCAGTCGCATTCCCGGGCGCTTCCGCAGGAACAATTCTCGCAATCGGGCGGGGGGTCATGCGACGCCTCTGGTCGAAAAACTCGATTGCAGGGATCACTCTTTCTGCGAGGTTCCTTGGTATCAGGCCCCCCAGGACAATTGCGTCGACATCGAGAATGGCCGACGCATTTGATGCTATGATCGACAGCGAATCCCGGACGCGGGATATCCAGATATCTATCGACGGCCAGGCGGGGTCATAGTTGGCGACCAGCTCGCTCACGGTCTCGTAAGTGGGTCCGTGTCGGGCAGTCAGCTGACGGAGCAGCTCAAGGTTGGGAAACGGGTGGATGTTGGACGCGAGGCCGCCGGCAAACTCTCCCGCATTGCCGTACCTTCCGCGCCACACCTCGCCGTCGAGCACGACCCCGCCTCCCACGCCTGCAGAGATATACAGGTAGGCGAAGTTCTCTGCCCAGTGGCCGACGCCGAGCATGGCCTCGCCCAGCGCCGCCACGTTGCCGTCATTGTCTGCACAGGCAGGCAAGGCAAACTGTTTCCTGAAGATCGCCTCGACGTCGCGCTCGGCCCAGTCATTGAGATAGAAGGGCGTGTTGAAACCCGGGCGCTCTCCAATGAACGAGCCGGCAATCCCGATGCCGATACCGCTCAAGGGAGGGCCGCCGTCTCCCACGATCGACGCCAGCTTGTGGCCCGTCCATTCGAGCACATTGTCGACTGTCATTGCGGGAAGGCGATCGCTCGCCTCCCAGACAAGCGCGCCCGCAAAGTCACAAACGGCAAGTGCAACCGAGTCCGCCATGATTGCGACGCCGGCTGACCTGGCAAATCTCGGGTTCAGCGCAGCAGCGTTGCTGGGATAGCCCCGTTTGCCGGGGGCGAGCTTGTCGCCCACGATGAGCATCCCCCAGCTCTCGAGCTTCGAGAAAAGGCGCGACATGGATTGTTGGGTCAATCCCGTTCCGTCAGCGAGATAGGCCTGGGTCTGCGGGCCCCGCCTGAACAGCAGCGCCAGGACGTGGCGCTCGCTCTCCGTAAGAGACGATGAGTTGCAGTCTTCATCGATCAAGATGAAAGGCGGGCGCGACGTCAAAGGGGGCCACTCGATTGCGGGCTCGGAATATCACCTCGCCTAACTGCCGAGATTACACCTGACAAGTGTGAAAAAAGATGAGCAACGCCACAAAAGATACACATCGCGTGTGTAACAACGGCGAATGCAGGCTGAAAAGCAGGCGTGACTCACACGTCGCGTGTTTCGGCGCGGTGAGGCGTTCAAGCTGGGGAATGGTCATGAGCAAGTTTCTGTCGGGTCTTTCCCAGAGAGCATTGATCGCTGGTGCGCTTGCCGGTGCGACGATTGGCATGGCGCACGCGCAGGAGGCGCCACCCGAAACGACGACCGATGTGGTCGTGGTAACCGGGGTGCGGGCATCGCTCAACCGAGCCCTCAGCCTGAAGCAGGACGCCGACACGATTGTGGACGGCATTTCCGCTGAAGACATCGCAGACTTCCCCGACAGCAATATCGGAGAATCGCTGCAGCGGATCGCGGGTGTCACGATCACGCGCAACAACGGGGAGGGCGAACTTGTCAGCATCCGCGGGCTTGCGCCGCAGTTCACCAAGGTCACCCTCAACAGCCTGCCGGTGCTCGCAGTCGCTGTGAACGATGACGGAAACGTCCAGAACGGCCGAGCTACCAATTTCGACGTCTTTCCCTCGGAGCTCTTCACGAGCGCGCTGGTCTACAAGACGGCGTCGGCACAACTTTCTGACGGCGGTCTGTCCGGGACTGTCGATCTCGACCTGCCGCGCGCCCTGGACTTCAACAAACGTCAGGTCGCAGCCAGCGTAGCGGCTCGCTACTCAGAGCTGGGAGAAGAGACCAATCCGCAAGGCACTATCCTTGTCGCTGACACCTTTGCGGACGGCACGCTCGGTGTGCTGCTCCAGGCGGCCTACTCTGAGGATTTTCTCTACTCCGGGATTTCCGAGGGCACGCGCTGGTCGAACACCTTCAACTTCGACATCGACCGCAATGGCGTGAACGAGTTTACCAATGTCGAGATTGGCAGGCTCCCGCGCCTGATGGAGGAGTATTATGACCGGCAGCGGTTTGGCGCATCAGGCTCGATCCAGTACTTCCCAAATGATGATATCGATCTCGGCCTCGACGTTCTGTTCGCATCAAGCACCAAGGACCGTACGCGTCACCAGCTTGCGCTGAACCTCTTTGGTCCTTTCACGCCGACCGCGCTGACGGTTGACAGCAACAGGTCCGCCCTTCGCGGGACGTTCACCGGTGTCGGTGTCCGCTCGGGGTTCGACTACAATACAATCGACACCGAAAATCTTGTTGTTGGCGCCCATGGCGACTGGCGCATCGACGATACATTCACGGTGAGCAGCAAGATTTCGCTGTCGCGGGCGATCTTCAACCGGGACTACTACACATTCAACGCCGAGGCGGCCAACCGCACGGTCAGCTATGATTTTGCCACCGACCCGAAATACGCAGTCATTTCCTCCTCCAACCTCGATTTCAATGATGGCGCGCAGTTCCGGATGCTGCCGACCATCACGCACCAGCCAATCGACTACGATGCGTTTGCCACTTTTGCGCGGATCGACCTCGACTGGATGCTTGCTGAAGGCGGCATGTTCGGGGCGGTGAAAGCAGGCCTGGAGTTCAACGACCAGACCCACGATCGGGATCAGTATCGCGGAACATACGCAGTTCCCGCCGGATCGATCTCCAGCCTCGGCATAGGCGGGTCCGTGCGGCAGGATCTTTTTCCTGACGAAGGGCCGAGCGGGCTCGTACGCCGGTGGGCGACGTTTGACCGCGACGCGGCCCTTCGGGTGTTGACGCCTGCGGACCCGAATCCGCTTGCAGATCCACAGCTCACTTACGAAATCGGGGAAGCCGTCTCTTCTGCCTATGCTCAGGTCGACATCAACACCTCCATGCTGGGCCGTCCGCTCCGCGGAAACGCCGGCGTGCGCTACTCCCAGACGGAGCAGACCTCCAACGGGTTCGCCACCCAGGGCGCAAGCGTACGACCCGTCAACTATGATCGCAGCTATGACGACATCCTCCCGAGCCTCAATCTGCGCTGGGAAATGCAGGATGATCTCGTAATTCGGTTCGCGGCGGCCCGTTCAGTTACCCGCCCAAATCTGAGCGATCTTGCGCCGTCGGAAGTCGTAAGCGCCGTCAATCCCACAGTGACCCGCGGCAACCCCGACCTTGACCCCTACCGCGCCAACCAAGCGGACCTGTCGCTGGAATGGTATTTCGCGGATGAATCCATCCTGTCTGCCGGGGTCTTCTACAAGGAAGTTGAAGGCTTCATCACCACGCAGGCGGTGACTGCGCCCTACACGCCAATCTTCGATCCTGCGCGCGCTGGCGATTTCCTCCAGACGACGCCGATCAATGGCGACGCGGCAACGGTCAGCGGTCTCGAGCTGAGCTACCAGCAGCCGCTGAGTTTCCTTCCCGAGCCGTTCGATGGGTTCGGCGTCTTCGCGAACCTGACCTATTCCGACAGCGAGGCGACTTCGACATCCGTCGTGGGCGGAAGAACTGTGTCGATCACGACGACGCTGCCAGGCCAGTCGGAGTTCTCCTACAACCTCGTCGGCTACTATGAGAAGGGACCGTTCTCCGCGCGCCTCGCCTATCACTATCGTGATGATTTTCTCATCCTCGTCCTCGGGGGCGTCGAGCAGCGCTATCAGGAGGGTGCGGGGAATCTCGACCTATCAGTGTCATACGAGCCGATCGAGGGCTACACGCTCTTCCTTGAGGGGCTGAACCTCACCAGCGAGGATAGCTATCGCTACGATCGCACCATGAGCCGCAACATTTCGTTCGCGGACTTCGGATCGACATACACTGCCGGATTGCGCGTGAAGTTCTGATAGTAGGGGACGCGCCACGTCTGCGCCCTTTCCACGCGGGCCTGACGTGGCCATACTTTGGAACCAAGATGCTCGATCGGTCCATGCTTCTGATGTTCGCCGTGCTCCTCGTTTCAGGCTGCGCGGGCAACGCCGATCCCGTCCGGCAAGACAAGCCGCCGAGCGCCAGGGCCCTGTTCGACGATGAAACGTCGTCCCACGTTCTCGTCGTTGCGCATCGGGCGTGTTGGGCTGAGGGCGCTCCCGAAAATTCCCTGGCAGCTCTTTCGCTGTGTTCCGGCCTCGGGGTCGAAATGGCGGAAATTGATGTTGCACGGACCGCCGATGGTGAGCTTGTGCTCATGCACGACGACACGATCGACCGGATGACGAACGGGAGCGGTCGTGTTGAGGCCCACACGCTTTCGCGGTTGAGAGAGTTCCAGCTCCGGGCAGGGGCTGGCGGACCCAAAGCTGTACTGACCAATGAGCGCATTCCGACCTTGCGCGAGGCCCTCAGCCTTGCCGCCGAGCGCGGGATCCTGTTGAACCTCGACCTCAAGGCTGACGTATTCGGCGACTCGATCGCGCTCGTGCGTGAACTTGGCGTCGAAGGGAAAATCCTCACCAAGCTGAACATCGATCCTTCAGATCCGCGCATGCGCGCCGTTGCGACGCGCGGGCAGGCGATGTTCATGCCCATCATCCGACAGTGCGACGGAACCGGGCGTCCATGTTCGCAGACCTTTGCATCTGCGGTGCCACAGTTTCAGGCTGTCGATCCGATCGCGTTCGAAATTGTATTCAACGATGCGGAGTTCCTGGCCGGAGGCGCTTCTGCTGCCAGGAGTTCCGGCGAACGTGTCTGGGTCAACACCCTTACGCCGAACCTGGCTGCGGGCTTGACGGACGCTGGCGCACTCTCCGACCCGGATGCGCACTGGGGCCGCGCGATTAAACTTGGTGCAGACATCATCCAGACGGATCAGCCAAGACAGCTCATCGCGTATCTGGAAAAGGTGGGTAGACGACGCCTGAGCGTCGCGAATGAACCCGGTGGGCGATAAGGCGTACCGAGAATCCCGCGCTGTTGGCCTCTACAAGTCGAGCGTGACGCAGTTGACCTGCCTCAGCATTTTCGAGCCAGGCGCAGCGCGTGAATGGCAACTTTTGGGCGAGCTCCAGCCTGATCAGTGGGGCAGAAGCGACCGGCAACTTCCGAGCGCGGCAGCCATTGGTAACGCAGACCAGGCCCCGTGAAGTTGGGGCCCTTATCGGTCACTCCGCTGATACCCATGATGTATCGCTTCGAATGAGGGACGATACGGGGCTCAGACCACAGCAACGCGCGCAAACTCTTGCAGTCCGCGCGCCCGAAGCGCTCCGTCAGTGAATTTACTCCACGTCCGTGGACGCTAACCCCGCCGCGATCGCGGCAGGTCGCGTAGGGCATCACCTGTTCTCGACTCAACCGGGCAGCATCTGGCGAAGTGCGGCGGTAAGCCGGTCAATGTCGTGCGGGCGTGTAAACAGCCCGGGCGTGATCCGCACGCAGGCGCCGGCAGCGACCCCGCCACGCGCCACAGTGAAGATACCGTGCTGATCCAGCAGCCGCTGCGCGAGGGCGCTGTTTTCCGCGAAGCTTGTCTTGCCCGTCATCCGGAACGAGGTGATCCCAGCATGAAGGCGTGGATCGGAGGGCGTCAGCAGATCAAGGCCGGCCTGTCCTCGCAGGCTTTCCGTCCACCGCGAACGCAGATAGCGCAGGCGCGCCTGCTTCGCTTTCGCGCCAATCCTCTCGTGAAAATCCAGCGCCGCTGGAACCGCGAGGATAGCCGCCATGTTGACAGTCCCAGTGTGAATACGGGCGTCGATCGTCGGCCCGTCCAGATCTGGCTCGCCCATATACGGATCGATCTCCGAGATCCGCTCGCGACGAACATACATCAGGCCCACCCCCAAAGGGGCGCCGATCCATTTGTGGAGGTTGAGGCCGACGAAGTCTGCCCCAAGGTCAGGCAGACGAAAGTCAAGCTGCCCCCAGGCGTGGGCGCTATCGAGGATAACATCGACCCCGCGCGCCCTGGCGAGCTCAGCGATTTCGCGGACCGGCAGGACCAGCCCCGTCCTGTGGCTCAGGTGCGTCAGCAACATGAGCCGAATGCGCGGGTTCGCATCCAGAGCCTGCACATAGGTTTCGATCAGTCCCTGATACGTTGCAGGTTCGGGAATTGCGATTTCAACAACATCCACGCCGCGTCGGATCTTCAGCCATCGCATCGCTGTCTGCATCGCGTCGTAGTCGAGATCTGCGATCAGGACTGCGTCCCCCGGGTTCAGACGCGAATAGCCGCCGATCAGGGCCTGCAGTGATTCCGTCGCGCCGCGGGTAAAGACGATTTCTTCAGAGGAGACGCCCAGCAGCGTTGCGACCCTGGCGCGTATGGCTGCGTAATCAGCACCATAGAGGCGTCGAGAGTAAAAGGACCCGTCGCGATTGATGCGGCGCGTATGCGTTGCGTAGGCGCGGCGGACGGGTTGCGCCATTACACCCCAATTGCCGTTCTCGAGCTGAATGACGCCTGTCGGGACGTCATACTGCGACACGATTTCGTCCCAGGCGGCTTCATCGTCGAAGGCGGGGGAGAATGGCATTGCGGTTGCCGGCGCAGCGCCTGCTGCGACAGCGCCGACAAGAACCGCTGCGGCTCCAAGGAAGTTCCGACGCCCTTTGCCATGATCCATTGGCCCAGCCCCTCCAGATTCTACCGACCAAGCCGTCAGCCGGTCCGCACAGAGGACCAGAACCACGTCCGCAAACACGCCATTGCGGCGGGCGAACCAGGCTCGTCCCTAGAAGCGCGCATCCACGCGAACATAGTACTGACCGCCATCAGTATCGTAGGGCGCGTTGCGCGAATAGATCAGACCGCGGTTGGCTTGGAAGATCGCTTCTTCAGGGTAGGTGTCGAATGCATTCTCCGCGCCGAGGCGAACCGTGATCGCGTCGCTGACGTCGAACGAGGCTGACAGATCAATGAGGGTTATTGATCCGAACTCCTGGAAGATCAGGCCTGTGGTGTTGCCCGTCGAGTCGGTCCAGCTGCCATAGTAGCGGGCGCGCGCCTGGCCTTCGAATGGACCAAGGCGGTAGGTCGCACTTGCTGTTGCGTTCTGCTGCGGGCGGCCTTCTTCAAACACGCGTCGCTGCTGGGCGTTGGTGACGATGCCGGTCGTGCCACCCTCGACGGTTGTTTCATTGTAGTTGTAGGCGACTACGCCAGTGAACATGCCCGGTCCAATCGGGGTCTCATAGTTCACCGTGACATCAACCCCTTGCGTGCTTGTATCGAACGCATTGACGAAAAAGCTGACCCCGGTGAACCGATCGGGGTTGGGCGTGCCCGCGGGGATCGGCAGGGTGGCCGACTGCGAGAACCGGTCGGTCACGTCGACACGATAAGCATCAATCGAGCCAGAGAGGCCGAACTCACTGCGCCAGGTGAAGCCTGCGCTCAGAGCCTCGGACTCTTCAGGCTTGAGCGGCTTTGCCCCAAGCGCAACCGCCAGCGGGTTGCTCGGCGAAAGACGGCCTGAGTTGAAGACGAGCAGGGTAACTGTATCAAGACCCTGCGTCGTGCTGGTCGAGAACAGCTGTCCTGGCGTTGGGGCGCGGAAGCCCGTTGAGAACGATGCGCGCGCAGCCAGATCGTCCGTGAAGGCAAAGCGCGTCGAAAGTTTATAGTCGGTGGTGCTGCCGAATTCCGAGAAGTCTTCGTAGCGGATGGCCGCCGCAGCCGTCCATTGCTCTGTCAGAGGAGCCTCGACATCAACGTACGCAGCATAGCTCGTCTGGTCGAACTCTCCCGCTTGCTTGGGGCTAAATCCGGGAAAGCCGTTGGAATTGGGCGCAAGACCGGTGGCTGCGCCCGGTCCGATAGCGTAGGAGGCAGGGTCGCCGGCTGTAACTTCAAACGTTTCGACTCTCCGCTCAGCGCCAAATGCAACGTTCACTGGCTCGGCGAGACCGGCGTCCAGGCTGTAAACGAAATCGGCGTTCAGGTTCAGTTCGCTCTGGCCCAGCGTGCCAGGCTTGAAGGCCGTCGGGCTCTGTGGGCCGAGTGAGGCGTTGATCGTGTTGGACAGCGCATATTCGATCTCGTTCGACCCGTAGGAGACGCTCACATCCCAGCTGAACGTGTCGTCGAGGTCACCCTTGAACCCTCCAACGAGCTGGTAGTCCTGGTCTTCCTGGCCAAAGATCGGGGTGAAGCCGGCCGGGTACAGTGTGCGAACATTGAAACCAGGGAACGCCGTCGAGGGGTTATAGACATTTGGCGTGGCGGCTGGGTTGCGCCAGTTGAAGTCGCTGACGCCTTCGCCCCGGCCATACGTTCCGAAAGCGTAGGCCCGTAGCAGGTCTCCCATCATGGTTTCAAAGTTGAATGCCAGTCGAAGCGCCTCAAGATCGGGTTGCCCCCAGCGCTGGACGGGATTGGGAACCTGCAAGGTCGGATTGGCGGCCTGGAGTGCGATCGCGTCGGGCCGCTGCCGGCTGCGTGAGGTTGCATCACTGGTTGTGTACTCGGCCGTCAGGGCCAGGAACCCATCCGAACCGAGTTCAAAGCCCGCTCGTCCACCGACCCGCGTGCTGGCGCCGTCGCCTTCATAATACTGGCCGGTTTGTGCGAATGCCCGGTAGCCCGGCGTGTCATCGAGGATAACGTTCACCACGCCAGCAATCGCATCGGAGCCATACTGCGCCGAAGCGCCGTCGCGCAGCACCTGTACGTTCTGGACCGCATAGCTGGGAATCTGGCCAAAGTCCGGTGCCTGAGCTCCGCGGGAGCCCAGCAGGGCCGACCGGTGCAGACGCTTTCCATTCAACAGAACCAGCGTCTGGTCGGGGGACAGGTTGCGCAGGGTCGCAGGACGAACAAAGACCAGGCCGTCAGCCAGGGGCAGGCGTTGGACGTTGAAGGAAGGTACGATCTGCGCGAGAGCATCGCCGATCTCGCTCGACGCTGAGTCCTGGATAGCCTCTTCGTTCAGGACGTCGACCGGCGCCAGCGATTCGAAAACTGTTCGGTTCGCCTCGCGCGTGCCCGTCACAACAATGGTGTCACCAGGATCCTGCTGAGCAACGCTCTGGCCTGCGCCCGTCTGCGGCGCTGCGGCGGGCGTCTGTGCGAGCGCGGGTGCGCTCAAGCAGGCGGCGATGAGCCCTGTGATGTAGTAGAAACGCGATTTCATGGACACACTCCCTGCCGACGCCGCGACAATGCACCAGCGTCATTTTTACGCGCGCTATAGCGGTGGAGGATTGCACTTAGGTGACAACACAGGCGGGCGATCGTGAACGGCCCCCTGAGGTGGACCCCTTGGTCTGTCGTGAACTCAATCGCTTGGCGGATGCATCGGCACCCACACAACATGCTGGTTCACATTCATTCGAAGGGAGCAGAATCTACGGCAGCTTCCGAACGTTCGCCTGATGCCCGGAACTCAAACCACCGCTGTCCAGGTCAACGCAAACTCGGGGCAGGGCGCCCTTGGGGCAGCCGAGCTGCAGGCGGGGGTCAGCCGCTTCCTGCTCACGTGAGATCTGCGCTCCCCGGTCCGAAATACTGAACCAGCTTGGGCTCAAGCGTCTTCAGGTTCGTCGCGAGCCAGCTCGGGTCGATGCCGGACACGATGCCTTCGAAATGAATGTGCGGGCGAACGCGCAAGCCGCACACATGGGCGAATGCATCCTGGAAGAGTGTCCGGGCTGAACCCAAAACGGCCGGTCACCATTCAAGCTTGCGAAGGCCCGAAAATCCTGATGCAGGTCACCGGCTGCCCAGTGCCAAGCTAAGAAGATCACGATTTTTTTTGTGGGTTCCAAAGAGGTAGAGTCCCAGGATCCAACGCTTTCCATCTGAGCCGGCGTTTTCACGCCGCACAGCTGCTCCACTTTCGGAAATCGATCCATGATGCCTCTTGGACCTTTGATTGCGCCACATCGCGGCGCGCTTGCCCTTACCTATGGCATGACGCTTGTCGAACGCGTCTGCACGATAGCCTATCCGGCGTTGACGGGCTTGGCGGTCGACGGCCTGCTGAAGCAGAAATTCGCTGGTTTGATCGCTCTAGTCGCGGTTTGGGTTGTGCACCTCTTCGTCTCGTTCGCCCGTCAGCGCTATGACACAAGGGTTTTCACGCTAATCTACGCCGCGATCGCCAGCGCAGTCGTCGAGCGTCAGCGCGAAAGCGGCGAGGAGATCAGCGAAATCTCCGCCCGTGCGGAGCTCTCGCGCGAGGTTGTTGACTTCTTCGAAGTCGAAGTGCCGGCGATTGTCTTCAACCTCATTGCCGTGTTTGGCAGTCTCGCGATGCTGTTCTTCTATGACTTCCAAGCCGGCATTATCGCAGCGGCGGTGTTGGCGCCATTGGCGCTGGTCAATGCGCGCTTTGCAAAGCAATCTAGGCGTTTGAATAGAGGATTGAATGATCAGATCGAGCGCGAAGTGCGCACGCTGGAGCGGGGGAGCCCGTTTGCGGTTCAGCGGCATTTTCGCTTGCTATCGCGATGGAAAGTTGCGCTCTCGGACGCCCAAAGCACAACTTGGTTCTTGACGGAGGCGGCGACCATTGTCGCTTTGGTGTTTATCCTTGTTGACTTCACCGCCGGCGCCGCCGGCGCTGTGACAGCGGGAGCGATCTATGCTGTCATCGCCTACACCTATGACTATCTCGAAGGTCTCGATGATGTGCCGCACGTCGTCAACAACCTCGTGCGCGTGCGAGATATTCGAGCACGACTTTAGCCATGACGCCCCGCAACCCGGCATCATCGTGAATGGCTTAACTGGATCGACCCTGCCGGATTGCCAAATTATGTATTCGGCGGCACCGGGGCCCTGAGCTGCAGTTCGTCATTCAAGCTTGGAGGCGACTCTCCCGGTGCAGGTCAAAGATGAACTGCGTGCGTTCATCAGCCTTCCCAACTTGTCATGTCGCAGATGGGGATTGGAGGCCGAGTCGAGCGACATCCCCGGACGAGATCGATCCAAACAATTGCAGCCGAAGGGCCGACAAGGTCGTCAATCTGATTTCACTCCCATCGGCGCCAAGTCTTGCATAAATCCGAGATCCGACGCGTCGAACGCGGATGCGGATGAGGTCGCGATCGGCCTCAACACCAACCGGTTTGGGTCGGACCGCGACTACCCAGTATAGCTGTCGGTTACGCTTGATTATCATCGCCAGCGGAGATCCAGCCCGGTGGTAAGCCAATCGTATCCAAGCCTCATCAGTGGGCGAATGGAGGCTTGGTAGGCCAATCGGCGGCATTGATGTGACGGGCCGACTGTCGATGCACGTGGTCGGACCGGCAGACGTTTGCGGCCGACCGACATGCGCAAGAAGCTGCCGCTGCCCGACAGCGTCGGTGAACGGCGCGTCTGGATTGTCTGAGCCGGATGGTCACACTCCGGCCTACTGCAGGCTAAGAGCTATTCTATCTTGGACATGGGGGTTGAGGGACTCGGATCTGCCGTAGCTTCGGTGGCAACGGCGGCTTGCTCGGTCGAGGTTACGGTCGCGTCCAGCTCAGGTGCGGGTGTTGATGTGCGCGATTCCGTCAACATCTCAGCAGCAACCGTGCTGGACTCGGGCGACGTTCCGGTTGTTGACGATTCCACGCCCGCAGGATCTTTCTTTTCTTCAATTGTAGGTTCAGACGGTTTCACTACTTCGACGGTTTCTGATGAACCATTCCTTGCCCCAGAACCAACACGCAGCAGCACGAGCACGAACGCTAGGAGGATAATGACAATCGGCGCGCTCAACGCACCGAAGATCTGCCAAGCCGGTGCTTCCGCCACCCAATCGCGGGCAAAACCTAGCCAGGGTTGAGCAAGGAGCCATCCGCGGATCGCCTCCACATTCTCAAAGAAATCCATCGCAGTCCCTCAGCTGTTTAAACCAAAGGTACACTACCTGGCGCAGGTGACGGATTTATCTTCCGAGTTCTATGGACAGCCGTGCGGCCATAACTGCCATTCGCGGTACGCGCGGTTCGAAAGTGCTGTGGCAGGTCACCAGCCCGGTTGTGAGCCAAACGTGTCCAAGCCTTATCAGCGGGCGAAAACAGGTCCTTTGGGAGATCGGCGGCGTTGATGGGAGAGGCCGACGGTCGATGCATACGCATACAATTGCAGACCGCATGGCCGACCGAAATAGACGAAGGCATTGTTGATAAACGGACCCGCCTCGGGACTTTCGGACCATGCGCTGAACCGCCCCGATAACCCCGGAGGCCATTCGGTTTTGGTTACGCAGCGATAGCCGTCCTGTTCGGCAATGCGACGCAGGCTGCTTCCGCTTCGAACGGCAGGAATTGGGCGAGGTCGGGCCTGATAAGAAGGGCAGAGGCGACTGGCAACTTACGATCGACCCAGCCGGATGCCCCGTCCGTGGGGCCGTTCGCTCGCGGACAACATCAAGACAGCTCAGAAACGTGCTGTCTAAACAGACTTGGAAATCCTGCCGGTCCGGGCGAGTGCACGAGAGATACCGGGCGTCTAAGCACAGACCTCGCGAAGCGATTTCTGATGACGCACGCAGCGATCGAAGACACTTTCGATTTGCAGCGCCATTTCAATAGCCGTCCAATGCTCCGGACTTCCGCGCACAGGCGAGCTCGGCCCGGGCGAGGGCGGTGGCGCAAGTGCCCGGGGGGCTCTTTCCGAAGCTCCGCAAAGCCTTGCTTAACTGAACTGACAGCTCCGACAGGCAGCGTGGGGAGCGGCGTCCAGTCATCGGAGTGTCATTGCGGCGGGCTAAGCGGGCAATCTTGTTCGGAGCTGTCATATGTTCATCCGTGCACGTTGCAGCGCGACGCTGATCGCATCTCTATCCCTTTCGGGTGTCGCCTTCGCGCAAACTTCCGTGGACCCGGTCGCCGAACCCACTGACACGGTGGTTATTCTGGGCAAGGGTGAGCCGAGGCAGACGCAGACGGTCAGCGGGGCTGAGCTTCTCAACGAAACCCCCGGCGCGAGCCCTATCAAGGCGCTTGAACAGCTGCCGGGCGTGTTCTTCACGGGCGCCGATCCATTCGGCTCCTATGAGTACGCCTCGACCCTGAATCTTCGGGGCTTTTCTCAAACCCAACTAGGGTTTACGCTTGACGGCGTGCCGCTGGGCGACATGAGCTATTCAAACCACAATGGCTTGCATATCTCTCGCGCAATCATTTCCGAGAACGTCGATCGCGCGCAGCTCGCGCAGGGCGCATCCGACCTTGACGCAGCCTCGACAAGCAATCTTGGCGGCTCGCTTAAATTCTATTCCCGCGATCCTGGCGCCGTGTTCGGCGCAGACATCGCCCTCAGCGCCGGCGATGATCAGCATCGCCGCTTCTTTGGCCGCGTCGATACGGGCGAGTTCGGCGTCTGGGGCACGCGCGCCAGCCTTGCATATGCGGACAGCTACACCAACGTCTGGACCAACAACGAAGGCGAGCAGACGTCGCGGCAGCTGAACCTGAAGGTGGTGCAGCCGCTTGGGTCTGCTCAGGAGCTGTCGCTGTGGATCAATGCCTCTCAGCGTCGCGAGAATGACTATCTGGAGCACTCGCGCCAGCAGATCGATCGCCTCGGCTACTTCGCCAGCTACCTCCAGCCGGACTACCAGCTTGCTGTTCGCCTGGCGGACATCGCGAACAACGTTGACGAGGACGGCGACGGGTTCTCCGACTGGACGGGAAATGCGCCGACAAACCCGGCGGCGGGATCGGTCTTTCCAAGCCCCTACGAAACGCCCGATGACGCCTATTATCAGGGCGCCGGCCTGCGCGACGATGTAATCGGCGCGTTGGCCTGGACCGGCCGGCTGAATGATCAGCTCGATTTTTCGATGACGGCGTACAGCCACACCAACAAGGGGCAGGGGCCGTGGTTCACGCCCTATGTGACATCGCCGAATGCCTACGACCCGGCTGCCACAACCGACAACGCTCCGCTTTCGTTTCGTGGCTTCAGCTATGATTTCACCCGCTGGGGCGGCCTTGGTTCTGTCGTAGTCGATCTGGGAGACCATGAGGTCGAAGTCGGCGGCTGGTATGAGAGCAACAAATCGGATGAGGGCTTCCGCTATTTCGGCCTGGACCGTGCCCGCGCCAATCGCGACTCGCTGGAGTTTCAGGAAAACCCCTTCTATGTGGACGATCAGTTTGCCTTCAACACGGAGACGGTGAAGGTCTACATTCAGGACACCTGGCGGCCGTTCGACGCCTTGACGCTGTTGTTCGGCTTCAAGGGCCAGAGCGTTACCAGCGAGGCGGAAAAAAGGATCGAAGACAACGCGGTGGTCGCGCCTGGCGACGATGGCTACACCTTCGGGGAAATCAAGTCGGAGGACTGGTTCCTGCCGCAACTTGGCTTCAGCTACCGTCTCAATGACAACAATGAGATTTTCGGCTCGGCCGGCGAAAGCCTGGCCGCGTTCGCCTCCCAGTCCGGCGGTGTCAGCGCAAATGGATCGCAGGCTGCGGTCGACGACGCCATTGCCACGATTGAGCCGGAGCGTTCCCGCACCTTCGAGCTTGGCTGGCGCTGGCAGGGAATGAATCTGGAAGCACTGGCCGCCGCCTACTACGTTCAATTCGACAACAGGCTGGCCGCGTTCTTCGCCTCCGACAGCCCGATCCTGGTCTCCGAAGCAATCTATCGCAACGTAGGTTCAGTTGAGACCAAGGGTGTTGAAGCGACCTTGTATGCGACCTTCACGGACACGCTCACAGGATTGGTATCGCTGTCCTACAACCAGTCAGAGTACCAGGACGACGTGCTGCGCGACGACGGAACGCTGGAAATCGCCACCAAGGGCAAGACCGTGGCCGGCGCGCCCGAGCAACTCCTCAAAGCGGAACTTGCCTATGACGACGGCAATCTGTTTGGAGGCCTGAGCTATTCCTACAGCGGCGAGTGGTTCTACACCTATGAAAACGACAACCCCGTCGATGCGGTGTCGCTGGTCGATCTCAACCTCGGCTATCGTTTCACCGAAGGTCTGGCCGAAGGCGCCGAGGTCAGCGTCAATGTGAGCAACCTGCTGGATGAACGTTACATCGCTGCGTGGTCGGGTCTCGTCGAGCGTGATCCCGATGGCGACCAGCAAGTGCTGTTTGTCGGATCGCCGCGATCCGCCTTCATCACCCTGCGCAAGTCGTTCTGAGGGGAGGCGAGGCGACGCTGCCGCCCCTCGCTCCGCTATGGTCTGCCCGCTGTCCGGATGAAGGGGAAGGGCGCCCCGGCTTCCGGGTCAAACTGGCGCCAGTCCTGATCGAGGGCGCTTAGCGAGCTGGCCGCCACCTGGCGCGTCTCCGCACACTGCCCAGCCGCCTGCGTGTTCGCGCCCTCGCGCCTGACAGCCGGTCCGATGGCGGCGAACCAGACATTACCCGATCCTTCAACGCCCGTTTCGTTATACTGGGGTTGGTAGTCCGGATTGAGCTTGTGATAGCGCATCGCGGAATGATCCTGCCACGATTCAACGGGCGTCTCGCCCCGCCCGTGGTCGGTCGTCACGATCAGCGTGGTCTGCTCGCGATAGTACGGATCCGCCTGAATGATTTCCCAGATCTGACGGAGTACATCATCCCCCCGCTCGATGGCGGCGAGGTAGTTCATGTAGTCCCCGCCGTGGGCGTACTCGTCCGTGTCGCCGAATGCGAGGTAGAGAACGCGCGGCTTGTCCTTGAGCAGCAGCTGCCGTCCAAAGCGCCATGTCATGGCGTCGGTCGGTCCCCGATCCCCGAAGCCGGCGTTGACCGGAATGCCGCTGCGTTCGGAGTTGACGATCTTCGGAAAGAGGCTCCAGGTGCCAAGCATGTGCACGCGCCCTGCGAAGGCGGGCATCCGGTTTAGGTGCTCCAGGAACGACACATTGGCGTTCCACTTGTCATCATTTTCCACGATGCTCGGATCAGGACGGCCCGTCAGAAGTTCATCGTAGCCGGGGTAGGAGAACCACATGTCGTTGGCGACCCGGGCGCACTCACCCGCGTCGCGATTGCCGATCAGGACCCCCTCGACGGCGACCACTTGATGCAGAAACGGCGTCAGAGCCGCAGGCCTGTCGGGAGGCGCGAGAAAGGGTTTGTCTACCCAATCCTCGAACCAGTCAGCGTCAACGAATCTGGCGTCGCGCGCCAGCTGCTGGTCCGCGCCGCGGAAAATCTCCTGCCAGCGTATCCCGTCGAAGGTGACGATGACCACCTTCGGCTCCACCACCGCGGCTGTGCGGCTATCGGGTGCTGCTCCTCCCGCACAACTGCTGAGCAAAACTATCGCTGCGGCCAATGCAGCCAACGACCGTGCTGGATTGCCCATGACGATGTTCCCTTCTTGCAAACAAGGATGCCTAACGAGGCAACGCAACAGGCAAATGAACCGGCTCAGGGCTTGGAGCGCCGGCGATTTCAGTGGTCCGCGAGGGATGCTGTCCGACTAACGCTGACCAGTCTCTCGGTAGGGGGGTGGTTGTTGGACTTCGGGAGGCCCCAATTTCGCGAGTTCCTACAAACGGTGGCGCTTCCCACTAACGGTCATTGAGCGTGCCTTCTGACCCGCCTAAGGACTTTCGGACCAGGCATCGCGCGTCAATGTCGCTTTTTGGGCGAGGTTCGGCCTGATCGGCCCGGTGATTGCGAACGGGCGATGTTGAGCGGGCAGGCCATTGGCAATGTGGTGGCGAGCCGTCATGGGGTGGGCGTCAACTACAGGTCAGCAGGGTCAGTAGCCAGCTCTCGGGGCGATGACCCACCATAGCAAAAGAGCGCCCCGAGTGAACGGGGCGCCCTTCGCATCAATCCCTGGGTTGGGGGACGGGACTGACAGACAGCGTTATCTCTTCGGTTCTCTGGTCACGTCAACGCGGGTTCTCTCCAGAGCGTGCATCACGCCGCGAGAAGCCGCCGGATATCCACCGTAGATTGAGTCTGAAGGAGCCAGCCGAACATGCCCGCAGCGTCCATGTTATGCGCCGTCAGCTTGCGCTCGGCTTCGCGCAGGTCGGCATCGTCCATTCTCCTAGTCAGTTGGAAGCGAGCGCTGATCAAAAAGCGGCGCT
>JBMOGP010000003.1:0-22036 GCA_049318285.1 Hyphomonadaceae bacterium | reverse complement strand
CCGCGCAGGCGCTCTACATCCCGGCCAAGGCGCAAGTCGCCCAGGTCCTCATGTCAAGCGCCTGGGAGCGTCAGCTCGCCACCGGCGATCCCGCGCGGCCCTGGCCGTGGGCAGACTTCACGCCGACGGCCAGGCTTTCCTTCCCGTCGCAGGACCAGACCGTCCTTGCCCTCACCGACGCCGCCGGTGAAAGCCTCGCCTTCGGCCCCACGCTGATGGCTGCATCCGTCACACCCGGCGAGCGCGGCGTCGCCGTCTTCGCCGCGCATCGCGACACGCATTTCGCATTCCTGAAAGGCATTCAGGCGGGCGACCGCGTATCCGTCGAAACCGCAAGCGGGGCGCGCACCTTCACCGTAACGCACACGGAAGTCGTCCGCTGGGACCGCTCCGGCATCGTGCCAAACGACGGTGGCACGCCAAGGATCGCGCTCGTCACCTGCTGGCCGCTGGAGGCAAGAACCCCTGGGCCGATGCGCTATGTGGTGTGGGGGGAGTTGAGCCGGTCGAAGGCAAGCTGAGAGCGGTTCGGACGAGCGTGGTCCGGCTGCGAGGCAGCACGCCGCTTGCAGCGCTTCGGGCCATCTCCTGCGACTTCGGCAAGGGAAGCGTGAGCTGACCATGCGGGCAAGTCCTGACCCGCCGAAGGCGGAAAAGGCGGCACGCAACGCCTGAGGCACGCGGGCGGGCGCCTACTCCACGCCCGGCCCGGGTACGATCTTCAACCGCCAGGCCGTCTCCCGCCTGAACCACTTCTTCGCCACCGCCATAACATCCGCCGGCGTGATGCTGGCATAATCGCTCAGCTCCGTGCGGATGTACTGCATGCCGCCCGGATCATCATGCGCGTTCGAGAGCAGCTCCAGCCAGTATCCGACATTGGTCAGGGTATTGCGCCGCGCCTGTTCCAGTTTCGGCTGCACAATGCGGTCGATCTCTGACTGCGGCTGCGGATCCCTCGCCAGCCGTGTCGCCAGCTCCTGGATCTGGTCCTGCACCGAGTCGATCGTCTCCGGCGGCACTTCGATCGCCACGGCGATATAGCCATAGTCCGGCAGGAAGGACGAAATATCGACGATCTCCGTCGGCGAGTACGTCGCCCCGCCTTCCGAGCGGAACAGCCGCGTCGCGTTGTCGCGCAGCATCTGACCCAGCACGTTGGCGATACGCTCCTCGCGGATGTTCTTGAACGCGCCCTGATATGTCGGCCAGCCGATGAAGGCATAGCCCTGGTCGGCGCGTCCCTGATGCGGCAGCGTCGTCACGCCCGGCGGATGGAAGTCGACATCGCGCCAGTTCGCCGGCTCCCTGAACGCCTGCCGCTTCGGCAGAGCGCCCAGCGTGCGTGCAACTTCGCTGATCACCTGCTCCACGCTCACATCGCCGACGACGATCACTTCAAGCGGCGAGTTGTCGACGATCGGCTTGATGTATTTGACCGAATCCTCAGGCTTCCAGGTGTCGCGCATCGCCTTGTTGTTGATGGTCCAGCGCAGGTCGCCATTGTGCAGCAACCGGTCGAGCTCACGCTCGAGCACGCCCGACGGCGTCATCAGCAGCGAGGCGTCGGCCTGGTCGGCGCCCTGCATCCACGCCGCCCAGTCATCCGCCCGATAGGCCGCGTCGGACACCATCGCCGCCATGATCTCCATCTGCAGGCCGAGATCCTCACGTGTCGCCACGTTGACGTTGTCGAGCGCATAGGCGTCGTCCAGCGTCCGGGCCACGGCCACCGCGCGCTTGCCCGCAAGGCTGCGCGCCTGCTCGGTCGGCGTCAGCTTGCCAAGCCCGCCCGAGGACCAGAGTGACAAGCCCATGTCCGAGGCATCGATCACATTCATCGGCATCTGGAGCCGTCCACGGCCCAGCCGCACGCGCACACTGATCAGGTCCTTGTTGGACGGCAGCGGCTTCACTGTCAGCTTCACGCCATTCTCGAACCGCACAAGCGTGACGCCGAGATCCTGCACCTGCTTGCTTTCGGCGACCGTCCCCGGCTTTCCGAAATCCGTGTACGGCCAGGGTTTGATCGGATCCGGCGTGTAGGGCTTGATCGCCGCCCCCATCGCGCGCTTCAGCGCATCGCGAAGGCCCTGCTCGCCGCCTGCAGGCTCAGCACTCCCGCTGTAGATCAGCGTTGGCGTGTCCTTGAACCGCGATTTCAGCGCCGCGTTCACTTCCGCCAGTGTAATCGTTGGCGCCTGTTCCAGCATCAGCACATGGGATTGCTGCAGCGATGTGAATGGAATGTCCGCGGAGACGAGATCGGCCGCCGTCTCCACCTGCGCAACCGAGGTGCCCGTGCGCCCCCGCTCCGCCTCGCGTCGCGACGCATCGATGAACAGCGCCCGCTGCCGGTCCAGCTCTTCCTGCGTGATGCCGTACTCCACCGCCTGGCGGTGCGCCGTCACCATCAGCTCGATCGTCTTCGGCACGTCGGTCACGCCGCCCGAATAGGCAATCTGTCCGCGCCACACGCCATGGATGGCGCTTGCCGAGGGACTGCCCAGCGCGCGCGCCGGCCTGCCCGCCGCATCGTTGAGGCTCAACATGCGCTGGCCGACCACGCGCGAGGCGAGAACTTCCACCAGCATGCGCCGGCGTTCAGCCTTGGTAGGCATCCGCTCCGAATACGGCTCGAACCAGCGCAGCATCACAGACGTGTCCGGCGCGCCCTGCGTGATCAGCATCGCAACATCAGGGGTCACCGGTTTCGTCATGACCGGCGCTGGGTCGCTGCCCGGCGCCCCGCGCCCCTTCCAGTCGCCAAACGCCTGGCTGATCATCGGGATGATCGACGCATTGACGTCGCCCACGATCAGCAGCGTCGCCCGCTCGGGCCGGTAGAAGGCGTCATAGAAGCCGCGGATGGTGTCCGGCGTTACCGTCTCGATGACTTTCCGAAGCCCGATCGGCGGTCGGCCAAAGGGATGCTCGCCCACCTGCATCTTCAGCATCGCTGTCGCGGCGGCGAGCCCCGGGCCCGCACGCACCCGCTCCTCGGCCAGCACGACGCCGCGCTCGGCGTCCACCTTGTCCGGCTGGATCAGCATGTCGCTCACCAGCTGACGCATCACATCGAGACCAAGCGTCAGCGATTCAGGATTGTTGCGCGGCAGGTCGATGATGAAGGTCGTGGTGTCCGGTCCCGTCGAGGCGTTCACGTCCGCCGCCATCTGCAGGCCGATGCCTTCCAGCGCCCGCTGCACTTCCCCGTCCGGGTATCTGGTCGTGCCCCGGAAAGCGAGGTGTTCAAGGAAGTGCGCCACACCCTCTTCGCCCGGCCGCTCCTGCATCGAGCCCGCATCGATCAGCAGTCGCAGCGCCACCTGTCGCGGCGGCGTCTGGTTCGGCAGGATCATGTAGCGCATGCCGTTCGGCAGTTCGCCGAGCACATAGTCATTGTCGTGCGGCAGGTCGCTCCGGTCACGCGGCCATCCCAGCCCCGCGGGCGCGGCCTGCGTCACGGTCACGGTCTGGGCGAATGCCCCGCCGGCCATTGCGCCGATGCTGACCAGCCCAGCCGCAAGGCACACGGCGACACGCTTGAGACGTTTCATCATTCCTCCGGAAGGTCCCCTACCCATCCTCGCGGCAATCCAGCCGCTTCACGCTCCTGAAAGCAAGTGATTAAGGCGGTTGTCAGGCCTCGCCCCGCACCACGCACGCAAACGTCTTCGGCGCCAAGGCACAACAGCCCTGCGCCATCCACGCCTTCAGTGTGGGCATATGCGCAAGAATGTCGTCCTCGGACCCGAACCGGGCAATCACCCAATCGTGTTGCCTGAACCAGCCCCTGCTCTCCGGCATGAACTTCAGGTCCTGAACCATCTCTGCCGATACCGGCAGCGTCATGATCATGGTCAGCGCCCCTTGAGGCTTGCCTCTGTCGCCCAACACGAAGGACATCGTCCAACGGAAACACAGCGCCCGCGTCGGCAGCCCGCCCGGCCCTGCCGACGTTTCGGGCATCGTCATCCCAAGCGAAGTCAGATCCTTCCCGGTGCGCTGGTGCGGCGTAAGGCGCGGCATCGGGCAAGCTGGACATATTCCTGACCCTGACACCACGTCACAGGATTGCCGCGCGTGGCGCATGGCCTTACGACTGCGCCAATCAGGGACGGGGAGCCGGACGATGTTCAGGAATTTGTTGCTGCCGCTTGTCATGCTGGCCGCCGCCAGCTGCGCCAACCCGCCGACGGGCGATGCGCCGCCCGCGCTCGCTGCAGTTCCTCAGGCAGTCGCCGCCCCGGCTGCGCCAAAACCGCTCCAGATCACAGAAGCGAGCTTCAGCTGCATCCGCGACCTCAAGCCGGTGCGCGGCTTCTATGTCGGCAACCTGCTCGGCGACATCGACGCGACGCTTGCCGCCGCCAACGCCCCCGACGGCGCCAAATACCCGCCCGGCTCGGTCGTGCAGCTCGTCCCAGGCGAGGCGATGGTCAAGCACCATCCCGGCTACAACGCCGCCACCAATGACTGGGAGTTCTTCGAACTCGACGCCCAGCCGACCGGCACCAAGATCCGCGTTCGCGGCGCCACCGACGTCGTGAACCAGTTCGGCGGTAACTGCCTCACCTGCCACGCCCAGGCCGAGGCGAAGTGGGACATGCTCTGCGAACAGGGTCATGGCTGCGCCCCGATCCCCGTCACCCCCGTGATGGCTCGCGCCATCCAGAACACGGATCCGCGCTGTCCGAAGATCGAACTGCCCGCCGACCAGCAGGCAGCGCTGAAACAGCTGATGGCGTTCCGCCCGGCAGCACAACCGCAGGCCCAGTAGTCACGGATTGCTGGCGGGCTGCGTCAGCACGCGCGTCGTGGAATCTCCTGCGCGCAAGTGCGCACATCGCGCACCTGCTCGGCGTGCGCCAGCACCGAATGCCTCACGAACGCGTCGAATATCGACCCGGCGGTGGCCGTGCCCGGCGCCTGTGGCGGCGTGAACGAGACGGTTATGACCTTGTCCTTCCGGGCAAGCGTGCACCCGGACGGAACGTCATGGAGCGCCATGAGCGTCATGTTGGGCGCAGCCTTCAAGGCGGCGTCAGTTTGGGCTGATCCGGTGCTCTGCCAGCCGCCACAGCAGATCCGACCCGATTGTGAGGGTGGGATGGTCCCTAGCCGTGCGGCTCGCGGCCCCGAACGCGCACGCGATGATCGCGAGGTCCTTGCGCAACGTCTCGAGGGCCGGCGAGGTCGAGGCAGCCGCCGCGGGCCAGCGCAGGTCCCAGCCAAGGCTTGCCTTCCAGCGCCCGATCGCGCCAATGAAACCAGGATCACCAGGAGGCCGGGTCATGCGTTACACGCCTGTCGCAATCGCGAGCCTGCTCGCCCTCGCAGCCTGCGCCACCACGCCCGCCGCCGTCACCAGCAGCGCGCCGATCCAGGTCAACCTCCTCGCCATCAACGACTTCCACGGCAATCTCGATCCGCCCGGCGGCGGCGTCTTCGTCATCGACCGCGCCAACCCCGGCGCGCGCGCCAGCGTCCCCGGCGGTGGCGCCCCGCGCCTCGCCAGCGCCGTCGCCGAACTCGCGAGGCGCCCCAACACCGTGATGGTCGCCGCCGGCGATCTCATCGGCGCCTCCCCGCTTCTCTCCAGCCTGTTCCACGACGAGCCGACCATCGAGGCGCTCTCCGCAATGGGCCTCGCCATCACCTCCGTCGGCAATCACGAATTCGACGAGGGCTGGCAGGAGCTGAAGCGCATGCAGACCGGCGGCTGCCACCCGGTCGATGGCTGCAAGGGGCCCAGACCTTTCGCCGGCGCCACGTTCGAATACCTCGCCGCCTCCACCTTCCTCGATGACGGCACGACACTCTTCCCGCCCTACAGCATCCGCGAATTCGACGGCGTGAAGGTCGGCTTCATCGGCATGACCCTCGAAGGCACGCCGGATGTGATCACTCCGGCCGCCCGCGCCGGCATCCGCTTCGCCGACGAAGCCGAGACGGTGAATGCCCTCGTCCCTGAACTTCAGGCGCAAGGTGTCGAAGCGATCGTCGTCCTGCTCCATGAAGGCGGCTTCACCACCGGCGCACAGGATGATTGCCGCGGCCTTGCCGGAACGATCGTCGACATCGTCCCGAAGTTCGACAAGGCGGTGGACGTCGTCGTCACCGGTCACACCAACGGCATCTACATCTGCACCGTCGATGGCCGCCTGGTCACCAGCGCCGGGGCCTATGGCACGCGTCTCACCGACATTTCCATGCTGATCGACCCGAAGACCGGAGACGTCATCGGCGCCAGGGCGCGCGACGTGATGATCACCGCCGACGCCTACGCCGAAGACCCCGCCCAGGTCGCCCTGATCAATGCCTACCGCACGCAGGCCGAACCCCTGATGAAGCGCATCGTCGGCGCGACCACCGCCGTCATCGCCCGCGGCCGTACCGCGACCGGCGAGACCGTGCTTGGCGACATCATCGCCGACTCGATGCTCGCCGCCGCCCGCCGCGCCGAGCCCGGCACGCAGATCGCGTTCATGAACCCCGGCGGCATCCGCGCCGACCTGCCGTTCAATCCCGGCGGTCAGCTCACCTTCGCCGACATCTTCGCCGTCCAGCCCTTCGGCAACGACCTCGTCGTCCTCACGCTCACAGGCAGCGACATCGAAACCATCCTCAGGCAGCAATACCAGCCAGGCGGGAACAACATCCTGCAGGTCTCCGACGGCTTTGCGTTCACCTGGCGCCAGGCCGCCGGCCAGCCGATCGAAATCATCCCCGGCTCCGTCAGGCTCAACGGCGCACCTCTTGTGCCCACACAGACCTACCGCGTCGTCACCAACAACTTCCTCGCAGGCGGCGGCGACAGTTTCGCTGGCTTCAGGTCCGGCAAGGACAAGGTGACAGTCGGCTCCGACCTCGAAGCCCTCGAAACCTACGTCACCACCAACAGCCCGCTCGCCGCCTCCAGCAAGGGCCGCATCAGTCGGGCCGACTAAGGTCCGATCGATCGACCCCCTCGGTCACGCCGCTTCGCGGCGCGCCGACTTCCTTACGCGCGTTGCAAGTGAGGCAGGCGTCGGCAAGTCCTGCTCCCACTGATCTGTCGTCGCGCGCAAAGCGCGCGTGCCGCGAAGCACGACCACAGGCTCAGCGCGACCGCACGACCAAGACCGCATCGCCATGCCCACGTGCAGCCATCATCTCCGCCGCCACTTTCGCCTCAGCCGCACGCGTCTCCATCATCGTCCGCCGCGCGCTCTGGAACCTCTCCAGCACGTGCGCCGGCGCAGTCTCTGGCCGCCCCGCCTCGAACGGCGGTGCAGGCGCATACTCCAGCGCAAGCTGCACGGTCTGCGCGACGTCGTCGCCTGCAATCTCAGCCATCACGGTGAACGCAAAATCGATCCCCGCCGTCACGCCGCCCCCGGTGATGAGCTCGCCGTCCCGCACCACCCGCGCGGGATCGTGCACCGCGCCGAACAGCGCCAGCTGGTGCGCCCACGCCCAGTGGCACGCCGCCCGCCTGCCCTGCAGCAATCCGGCAGCGCCCAGAATGAGAGAGCCCGTGCACACCGACGTGACATAGGTCGCGCCAAGCGCCAGCCGTCGCACATCACCGACGAAGGCTTCGTCCTGCGCCACCTTCGCCGCGCCGACGCCGCCGGGAACACAGATCATGTCGCAGCTTCCGACGTCCGCGATCGCGACCGTGTTGCCGAAGGTGAGCCCGTCCGCGTCAACATCGCCGCCCGCCGGGCTTGCGACGACCACGGCCGCATTCGGAAGACGGCTCAGAACCTGATGCGGGCCCGTGAAGTCGAGATGCGTCATGCCCGGCCAGATCGCGAACACGATGGTGAACGGCCGGCCAGCTGCTTCAGACATGGGGAGGAACCTCGCTTGACGCACTCAACATGCCCGAACGAGCGTCCGGCTGGAATGACATCGTTCCCGCTTTTTCCGCTAAGGCACGACGATGGCGCGACGGCCTGTCCTGCAGCCCCGTTCCATCTGCGTCCTCATCTTCGGGGATTTCCAGCTGCTCGACCCCAAAGTGCAGGCCTCCGTCCGCGCCTTGCTTGCCGATACTGGCATCACCCCCGCCAAGGCCGTCGAACGCCTCCGTCTCGCGAGCGGGCCGAGCATTCCGCCGGGCCGATCGACGTGGTGGCCCGCCGCGTCGGCTTCGGCGACCCCCAGGCGCATGCGCCGCGCCTTCGTCCGCGCCTTCGGGCAGCCGCCGCAGGCGCCGAGGCGGATGGCGCGCGCGTGATGCCAGCATTCTGATTCAGATAAGGATTCTGGCGCCGTGCGGAAGGTCCGCAGGCGGGAAGCAAGAAAACGCCGACGGCTTCTGCCGTCCTACTTCGCCATGGGGGCGTCGTAGCGTGCGATACGGCCGTCAAGCTCGGCGAGGCGTTGCCGCCAGATCGCGAGCTCGCGCGCCGTCAGGCCGCCCTGGGCAGGCGCGACCGGCTCGAGAGAAGCCAGTTCAGTCGCCAGCCGCTCGCGGCGCTCGCGGAGCAGTCGGAGTGTCTCGGTGCGAGGATCGTAGTGAGCCATGCTGAAAAAGTAGGAAGCATGGAGACGAAAGCGAGTCGACTCGTGAGTCGCGGGAAACTGCGTGAGGTGAGCATCCGCTCACATGCGTCGGCTAGAAGTGAGCATTCGCTCACACGCGTTGGCCAGAAGTGAGCATCCGCTCACACGCCCCTGATCGCGCCAATGAAAGGGAGCCCGCGCATCTTTCCGGCATCGTCCATCCCGTAGCCCACGAGATAGCGCGAGGGCGCATCCCACGCCCAGGCATCGAGCCCATCGGTCACAGCTTCAGGTTTGCGGGCAAAAACGCCCGTCAGCACCCTGGCTGCACCCTTGGCCTGGAGGTGGGCACGGGCAAAGGCGATGGTCCGGCCGCTGTCGAAAACGTCGTCGATCAGGAGAACGCCTTTCCCCTCGACCGACCGGGAAATGTCGGCGCGCACAACAATGCGCCCCGAACTCACCCGCTCATCATGGTAACTTTCAAGCCACAGCGCATCGAAGCCGAGGTCCACGCCCCGCGCCGACAGGGCGCGCAGCAGGTCGGCAGCAAACGGTAAAGCCCCCATCAGGGTTACCACGCCGGTCCAGCTGCCCTGCGACACGGTCGGGACCAGCCTGTCGGCCAGCGCGGCCACCCGCACCTTCACCTCTTCCGCGGTCAGCAGGACATCGACATTGGGCGGGACGAAAGGATCAGTGATCGCCAGCCTCCGGTGCATGATCGGCGGCGGCCGGCGCCTGATCGTGGGCCCCGGCGACCGCCCCATCGGCATGAGCCACATCGGGGGTGGCCGCGCCATTGCTTTCTGGCGCCGCGGGGGCTTCCCCCGCCTTCACCTGTGTTTCGCCCGTCGCTCCTGCGCCCTCGCCCTCCGGATAGGCAAAGGTCACGGTCAGCCGGTAGGTCTCGACCGGCGGGGCCTCGAAACGCGACGTGAACTCGGACCGCTGACCCGGGGCCAGCGTCGGCACGGCCAGCTTGTCGGTCCAGGTCTGGACTTCGTTGCCTGCTTCGTCCTTCAGCGTCACGCGCAGCTCCGGCGCCGTCCGGGACTTCGCGCTCAGGTTCACCGCCGCCCCGGTCACTGTCAGCACCGGGGTGGTCCCATCAAACGAGCGCTTGGCCTCGACATTCTCCAGCGTCAGTCCGAAGCGGTTCACATCCAGCCCGACCAGCCGGTAGATCGACGCCGACCGCGGGAAAGCCTCCGCCACCTCGTTGCGGAAAAGGACCGCCAGCCCAAGCAGGGCGAGGAACAGAACACCGGACGCAGCCCATGCGATGGTGACGACGCGATTGCGGGTCTTCTTGCGTTTGGCGTGCTCGCGGGCGCGGAATTCTGCATGCGGACCAGCGCGCGCCTTGCCGTTCTCCTGGGCGGTCCGGCGCAGGCGTTCCACCTGCTCCCGCGTCAGCCCGGTATCCTCCGGCGCAACCGTGACATCGCCCTCTTCCTGAAGCCTTGCGTGCCAGGCATGGCCACAGGTTGCGCAACGCACGCGGCGACCCTCCTTCCCGATGGAGGTGTCGTCGGCGAAGTACCGCGTATCGCATGACGGACAGACAAGGATCATCGCACTATCGGAATCACGGATATGGTTAATATAGTACAATTGGGGCCGGAATCAGATTGCCGGAGTCCCCGGGCTGCCGCCACGGAATGTGATGCCGGATAACGACCATTCAAGAGATGAACCGGTGCTCAGGCTGGACCGGGTCGGCCTGTCCTATGGGCCGAAATCCGACGTTCTGGCTGATGTTTCGCTGTCCCTGCGCCCTGGATCGATGACCTTCCTGACGGGGCCGTCCGGGGCCGGAAAGTCCACCCTGCTGCGTCTGGCCTATCTCGCCCTGCGCCCAACGGCCGGGCGGGTCTCGCTTTTCGGCGTGGAGACGAACCGCCTCCGGCGCCGCGACCTTGCCCCGCTGCGCCGCCGGATCGGCGTCGTGTTCCAGGAATTCCGCCTGCTCGACCACCTCTCCGCCTACGACAATGTCGCCCTGCCCCTGCGGATCACGGGCCGGCCGGAGGCGTCCTACCGCAAGGACGTGACAGATCTCCTGGGCTGGGTCGGCCTTGGCGACCGGCTCGATGCACGCCCCGCCACGCTCTCGGGCGGCGAGAAGCAGCGCGTCGCCATTGCGCGCGCCGTCGTCGGCAAGCCCGACCTGCTGATTGCGGACGAACCCACAGGCAATGTCGACGAGGAAATGGGCGAACGGCTCTACCGCCTCTTCCGCGAACTCAACCGCCGCCTCAAGACGACGGTTCTGATCGCCACCCATGACATGGCGCTTGTCCGGCGCGCGAAAAACGATGTGCTGCGGCTCGCCGAGGGCATGGTCGTCCGCGTGCCGCTCGACCAGCGCGAAGGCCAGCCATGAGCCGCGCCGCGCCCCTGTTGCCGCGGGAAGATGCGCGCGAGGCAGCGCTGTTCTTCGTCGTCTGCGCGCTCTGCTTTCTTGCTGCCTTCTCCGGCCTCATCGCCCGCGCCGCCTACGCCGCCGCCGAGGCGTGGACCAGCGAGGTCGCCGGCGAGATCACCATCCGCGTACGTGGCCCGGAAGCCGATACGCAGCGCGCGGTCGATATCATCGCCCTTACGAAAGGCATCACATCCGCCCGCGCACTGACACGCGCGGAGTCCGAAGAGCTGCTGAAGCCATGGCTCGGCGGTGCGGGCGTTCCCGCCAGTCTCAGCCTGCCTCGCCTCATCGCAGCCGGGGGCGCAGCCGGCGCGGGGGACGCCGTTGCAGCCGCGCTGAAGAAGGCGAACATCAATGCCACCGTCGATGATCACGAAACCTGGTCGGCCGACGCAAGGCGCGTCACCAGCACGATCGGCCTCGTCGCGCTCTGTGCGGTCGCCCTGCTCGGCGCGACAGGCATCGCCGTCATCGCCTTCGCAACCCACGCCACGATGCTGGCGCGTCGCGACATCGTCGAACTCCTCCACCTCTCCGGGGCCAGGGATGACTTCATCGCCGGACTTTTCGAGCGCCGCTTTCTCATGCTCGGCGTGAAGGCCGGCGCGCTCGGCGCCCTGCTGGCGTTCGGCACGGCCGCCTTCATCCTGTTCGCTGTCCGACAGAGCGACGAACAGGCCTGGCTTCTGCCCCAGCTCTCGCTGTCGCTTGCAGACGGCCTGGTCCTCGGACTGTCGCCTCTCATTGCCGGGGCTGCCGCGATGTTCGCCGCCAATCTGACGGTGAAACGCTCCCTTTCGGACATGGTCTGAGGCGATAGAGATATGTGCGCTGGCGCTGCCTCTGTTATGAGCTGACCCCATGCAAACGCTGATCCGCATCGTGGTCATCCTCGTCGCGACCGGGCTCCTGGTTGCAGGGTGGGACTTTTCGCGCTTTGTCGCCCGCGCCGACCGCGCCGTAACGCCCGATCCGCCACTCAACGCAGAGGCCGTGACGGCCCTGACCGGCGGCGCCGACGCGCGCATCATCACTGCGATACAGCTGGCCAGCTCGCTCGACGTGCCCCTGCTGATCTCCGGGGTGAATGTCGACACCACGGCGGCCGATATCGCTCGCATCACCGGCGTCGATGTCTCCCGGATCGATTGCTGCGTCACGCTTGGCAAGGCGGCGGCGACGACGGAAGGCAATGGCGTGGAAGTGGCCGACTGGTCGCGCCGCACGCAGGTCAGGCGCATCATCGTGGTGACCTCGGAATACCACATGGACCGCGCGCTCCTCGAGCTTCAACGCGCCATGCCGGAGGGCACTTTCATTCCGCACGCCGTGATGACGACCAAGGTTCCGCCCGCCGACTGGCACCAGGACGCATCAACGGCCAGGCTGCTGATCGACGAGTGGATCAAATACCGCCTTGCCGGCCTGCGCGGCGCGACGCTTGATGCGGGCAAGTCCACTGACAGAATCAATCCCGCCGCGCCGGTCCGGCCGGCCGAGGAAGGCCAGACAGAATGATCCTGATCCGCTCGCTGCTCTACGCCGTGTGGTTCTACATCACCATCGCGATCATCGGCCTTGTCGGCATGCCCGTTGCGATCTTCTCGCGCGACTTTGCAATGCACGTCGTGAGGTTCTTCTCGCACACCCAGGCTTTCGGGCTCTGGCTGCTCTGCGGCATCAGCACCGAAGTGCGCGGCCGCGAGCACCTGCCGAAAGGCGGCGCAGGCCTCATCGCGATGAAGCACCAGTCGACCTACGACACGCTGGCGCCTTTCACTTTCGTCGAGAACCCGGCCTACATCCTGAAGAAGGAATTGGTGAAGGCGCCGGTGTTCGGCATCTATGCCTCGCGCATCGGCATCCCGATCGACCGGGCCGGCGGCGCCAAGACCATGCGCCTGATGCTCGCCGCCGCCAAAGTCAGCGTCGCATCGGGCCAGCAGATCATCATCTTCCCCGAAGGCACGCGCCAGCTGCCGGACACACCCGCCGATATCAAGCCGGGGATCGTGCTGCTCTACAACGAACTGAAAGTCCCCTGCGTCCCCGTCGCCCTCAACACCGGCCTGTGCTGGCAAGGCTCCGGCTTCCTGCGCAAACCCGGCAGGATCGTCTTCGAAGTCCTGCCGCCGATCGCGCCCGGACTGAAGCGCGAGGCGTTCACACAGGCGCTGAAGGACGCACTCGATCCTGCAACCGAGCGGCTGGTGGCCGAGGGGCGCGCAGCCCAGGGCAAGCGAGGCTAGCCCGCAAGCCCCGCGCTATTCCTCGCCCTTGTCCCGCCCAAAGTTCGCCGCGGCCGTATCCTGGCCTGCCTCGATGATCTCGCGGCGGATTCCGCGCGCATGCGTGAACACATCGAACAGCTTCTGCCCGTCGCCATTGCGGATCGCCTTGCGCAGCGCGGTCAGGTCGTCGTCAAACCGCCCGAGCACCTCCAGCACCGCTTCCTTGTTGTTGAGGAAGACATCGCGCCACATCGTTGGATCGGACGCTGCGATGCGGGTGAAATCGCGGAAGCCGGCGGCGGAGAATTTCACCACCTCGCCCTCCGTCACCGCCTCCATGTCGTAGGCCGTGGCCACCATGTTGTAGGCGATCAGGTGAGGCAGGTGGCTGGTGACGGCCAGCACAAGATCATGGCGCTGCGCATCCATCCGCTCGACCTTCGAGCCAAGCCTTGTCCAGAACGCCGCCAGGCGATCTGTCGCCGCGACATACTCAGGCGATCCGCCCTGCTCCGGCGTCAGAATGCACCAGCGCCCCTGGAATAGAGAAGCGAACCCCGCATCCGGGCCGGACTTCTCTGTACCTGCAACCGGGTGGCCGGGAATGACATGCACATCCGCACGCCCCAGCGATCGCCAGTCGCGGGCGACATTGCCCTTCACCGATCCGACATCCGTGAGGATGGCGCCGGGTTTCATGGCGCCAATGCTTGCCCGCGCCGTCGCCGCCATCGCACCAACCGGCACGCAATGAAAGACAGCGTCAGCGCTGCTGACGGCTTCCTGCATGTTCGCGGCAGGCTTGCCGAAGCCGATCTCGCCTGCGCGCCTGAGCGCCTCTGCATCGCCATCGAACAGCACCACTTCAGCCGCCGCATCGCTCTCAAGCGCCGCGCGCGCGATCGAGCCGCCGATGAGGCCGACACCGATGATGGCGATCTGGTTGAAAACCGCTGCCATCACTTGCCCAGGAATTCCTTGAGGAGCCTGAGGGCTGCGTCATTCGCTTCCGTCGTTCCGACCGAAACGCGCAGATGGCTGGGCATGTGATATCCGCCCAGTCCACGCACCGTGACGCCGCGCTCCTTCAGGAACGCCATCGCCTCGGCTGCCGTCCTGCCTTTTGTCTCGGGAAACTTCGCAACGACGAAGTTTCCGACCCCGTCAATCACCTCAAGCCCCAGCGCCGTCAGCCCGCCGGCCAGGCGCGGCAGCTCCCGCTCATTGTGAAGAAGCGACTGCTCTGTGAAAGCATCATCCTCCAGCGCCGCGATCGCTGCAGCCTGCGCCGGCAAGCTCACGTTGAACGGCATGCGCACCCGCTCGATCGCATCGACGATGTGTGGCGGGGCATAGCCCCAGCCCACGCGCAGCCCGGCAAGCCCGTAAAGCTTCGAGAAGGTACGCGTCACGATCACATTGCCCGACTGCGACGCCAGTTCGATGCCCGAGGCATAATCGTTCTTCTTCACGAACTCTGCATAGGCGCCGTCGAGCACAAGAAGCACATGCGGCGGCAGACCCGCATGCAGGCGCTTGACGTCGTCATACGGAAGGTAAGTGCCTGTCGGGTTGTTGGGGTTGGCGAGCCAGACCATCTTTGTCCTCGGCGTCACCGCCTTCAGGATCGCATCGACGTCCGCCGTGAAATTGTCTTCCCCGACCGTAACCACGCTCGCGCCCTGCTGCTGCGCGATGATCGCATAGATCGCAAAGGCGTGCTTCGTGTTGATGCTTTCATCGCCCGGCCCGAGATAGGCGCGGCCCAGCATCAGGAAGATATCGTCCGATCCGGCGCCCAGCACCAGCCGCGCCGGGTCGAGGCCGTGCTTGGCTGCAAGCGCCGCCTTCAGCTCACGCGCCGCGCCGTCGGGATAGAGCTCCATCCTGGCGGCGAGATCGACGTAGACCTTTTTCGCAAGCGGGCTCGCGCCGAGCGGGTTCTCGTTGGACGCCAGCTTGTAGGTCTTGCCGCCAGTGTTCTTGGGCGCCTCGCCGGGAACATAGGCGTTCACGCCGGCGAGCTGCGGCAAAGGCTTGGGATGATCGGTCATGGCTGGGCCCCGTATCAGGGCCGAGGCCGTACCCCGACAACCCGGAGGCCGTCCAGCCCCGCGAGCCGGGCAAGGTCGATCCGCCGATCATCCGGCGCGACATACTCCGCGATCCGGATCAGGGCGAACGAGCGCGCGCGCGTCACCACTTCGGCCTTGAGGCCGACTTCCTGCAGCAACTTCTCAGCTGTCCACTGGTCGTCGTGCGCGGTTGCCAGCATCTCATCGTCGCCCGACGGCTCGATCGGCAGGCGGCCGACGATGGCGACCTGCGGCAAGCCCGGCGTGGCGCCCGGCAGGGCCGGCCATCCGGCCACGATCTTGAGGTCCTGGAAGCGGCTCTCGTTCAGCATCGGCCACCACTGCCCGCCGCCGGCATGTTCCGGCCAGGGAACGCAGGCCAGCGTGCCCGGAATCGTCATGACGCGCTCAAGCGCGTCGCGAATGCCCACGACGGGCTGAAGATCCGGTCCGAAACCGAAATAGCCGCGCCCGCATGCGAGCGTCAGGGAGACATCGCCCCCCGCCACGAACACAGCCTTGAGCCCACGCGCCGCAGCCACGTCGCCACAGAGCGACCGCCACAAGCGCGCCACCGCATCAGCCGGCGCGCCGGTTACAGCCGCCTCCCGGCACAGCCTGCGCATCTCGGCTGCTTCACGCGCAGGGCGGATACCGATGCCGCCGCCGGCCGGCAGCGGGGCATCGCGCATCTCACGCCATTTCTGGCCCAGCGCTGCCAGGAAGCCATCTTCAGAGGCTTCTGACGAAGGATGGAAGCTGTCTGCGGCCATCTGCTCCACGATCTGCGCGCTCCCAGGTGAGCCCTGTCATACGACAGATTGGGCCAGTCCAGAACCCTCCAGCAGGTGAGTCTTGCAGCCGGCGCGCGAATGCTTCATTCCGGCTGCTTCACAAGTCCGGGGCCTGAACGAGGTTCGGTAACCATGAACGCGCCCGCCCGCACGCTCAGCGGGGCGGATGGGCTGAAACGCCTGTCCGTCGCCACGCCTGACCAGCCTCTCCGGCTGGACAGCGGCCGCACGCTCGAAAACGTCGAGATCGCCTACGAAACCTGGGGCGAACTCAACGCCGACAAGAGCAATGTCGTCATTGTCTGCCATGCCCTGACCGGCGACCAGTTCGCCGCCAGCCCCAACCCGGTCACCGGCCGCCCGGCCTGGTGGGACCTGGTGGTGGGCCCGGGCCTGCCCGTCGACACAGACCGCTTCTTCGTCATCTGCTCGAACGTGCTGGGCGGCTGCATGGGCTCGACCGGGCCGGCCAGCCGCAAGCCGGACGGGACCTACTGGGGCACCGACTTCCCGGTCATCACCATCGCCGACATGGTGCGCGCCCAGATCGCCCTGCTGGGCCGCCTCGGTATCGCGAACGTCTTCCTCGCCATCGGCGGATCGATCGGCGGCATGCAGGTCCTCGAATGGACTGTGCAGGCGCGCGACCGTGTCTTCGCAGCCATCCCGATCGCTGTGGCCGCGCGGCAGTCGGCGCAGAACATCGGCTTCTACGAGACCGGCCGCCAGGCCATCATGGCCGACCCGAACTGGCGCAATGGAAACTACCTCGCCGAAGGCGTGCGCCCCGAGCGCGGCCTCGCCGTCGCCCGCATGGCGGCGCACATCACCTACGTGTCAGAGAGCGCGCTGAAACGGAAGTTCGACCGCCGGCTGCAGGATCGCACGACCAAGACGTTCGGCTTCGACGCCGACTTCCAGATCGAAAGCTATCTGCGCCACCAGGGCCAGACCTTCGTCGACCGGTTCGATGCGAACTCCTATCTCTACATCACCCGGGCGATGGACTATTTCGACATCGCCGCTGAACATGGCGGCGTGCTGGGCAACGCGTTCAAGGGCCTGCACACACGCTTCTGCGTCTTCTCCTTCTCGACCGACTGGCACTACGCGCCGGAAGAAAACCGCCAGATCGTGCGGGCGCTGAACGCTGCCGGCTGCGAGACCAGCTATGTCAACATCGAGACCGACAAGGGCCATGACGCATTCTTCGTCGAGGAGCCGGAGTTCTGGGCCGGCCTGCGCGGCTTCATCGACGCCGCAGCTGGCGCGCGTGGCCTGCCGAAGCGGAGCGCCACATGACGGAGACGCGTGCTCCCGGCATTCGCCGCGCCGACCACGTTGCGATCTCGCAGTTCATCAACCACGGCGACCTCGTGCTCGATGTCGGCTGCGGCGACGGACAGCTGATGGAGCTGCTCCAGCACGATCGCGGCGCACGCACGCGAGGCCTTGAAGTCGAGCAGACAGGCGTCAACCGCTGCGTCGCCAAGGGCCTGGCAGTCGTGCAGGGCAATGCCGATGACGACCTGCCTGTCTACCCGGACGACGCCTTTGATGTGGCCATCCTGTCGAAGACGATCCAGGAACTCGCACGCCCCAAATTCGTGCTGGACGAGTTGTCCCGCATCGCGCGCCGCGTGATCGTGTCGTTCCGCAATTACGGCCACTGGCGCGTCCGCACGGCGCTGTTGACCACGGGCAGGATTCCCAATCTCGGCCACGATGTCGGCTGGTGGTCGGACGGCGCCCGCCGCCCTTGCACCGCCCGCGACATGGCCGAACTGGCTGAGCAGGCAGGCCTTGCGATCGCCGCCGCCACCGCCGTGAGCGGCAAGCCCGTCAATGGCAGGTCCCTCGGCCGCCTCAACTGGACGGCAGAGGAACTGGTGTTCGTGCTGGAGCGAAAGGTGAAGCGCTGAGCGTTTCCTGCAACTTCGCCTGGTCGCCCAAAGCCCCGGTTAACTTTCTTGGTGCACACTTATCGGATCTGGCAAAAGCCCTGGACAGGAAGCGCAGACATGTCCTTCACGACGACATCGACCGTCCGCAAGGTCTCCGATCATTTCGAGCCTGAGGCGCCGCTTACCCCCCAGGAGCTGCGCGCGATGCGCGGGCATCTCGAGCAGATCGACTACGCCGCCTTCGCAGCCAACCGCGACGTCATCGCCAAGACAGTCGGCCATGCCGACCTCGAGCGCTGTCAGCACCTCGCAATCGCGACGGCGCACGCACGCGGACGCTGGGTGGCGTTCGCAATCGCGGTTTCCCAGGCGCCCGAGCAGACGCAGGAAGACATCACCAAACTCGCCGCATTGCGCCAGGCGTTTGAGGAGCTCTCCGAGTCCTACGACGCCCTGCGCCGCCTGGTGGAGCGCGGTTACATCCCGTTGCGCGCGCCGAAGTAAGGGCAAGGCGCCAACGTAAAAGCCGCCGAGGCGCGAACCCCGGCGGCCTGATTGCACGACGCCAGCTGACAGTTACGAGCTGAGAGCAGCCTCGTTCTTCTCGCCTGTGCGGATGCGCAGCACGGACTCAAGGTCCATCACGAAGATCTTGCCGTCGCCGATCTTGTTGCTGTTGGCGGCCTGCGTGATCGCATCGACGATCTTCTCGACGACCGCATCAGACACCGCAACCTCGATACGAACCTTCGGCAGCAGCCGCACTTCGTACTCGGCGCCACGATAGACTTCCGTCTTGCCCTGCTGGCGACCATAGCCACGCACTTCCGTTACCGTGACGCCCGAAGCGCCAGCGGCGGTGACAGCATCGAGAACCGCATCCAGACGGCTCGGTTTGAAGACGGCAGTTACGTATTTCATTGGTTTCAGCCTTTCCTGGTTGGGGCTCCGGTCAGCGAGGATCGGTGGTCCCGTCTTCGGTGTATATATTGCACTACTTACACATGTTCAACATCTTTTTTGCTGTTCTTGCGGATCGGCTCCGCAGCATGTTTTCTCCGGGGAACCTTGACGACGCGCCGGCCACGAACAGGTTTTCCAGGCTCGATATAGATGCGCTTCATGGCCTCGATCATGAGCACGCCGCCAAATCCCGACCACGCCACCCGCCCGATCCGCTCCCACGCGTCGCTGGCCGAGGTTATGACGCCCCACCCGATCGGCGGCGCGAACAGGGCGCGCGCCGAGGCCTGGGGCGCGAACATGGCGTCCTCCAGCAGCCGGTTGAGCTGGGTTCTTGTATAGGAGCGGCCGTGTCCGAAGGGCGTCGCTTCTGCGCGCGTCCACAGACCGCGCCGGTGGGCAACAATGATCAGGATACGGGCTTCCGGCGCGGCGACCCGCCAGATCTCCCGCAACATCCGAGGCGGGCTGTCCGCCTCCTCGAGCGCGTGGCGGACGATGATGCGATCGAACAGGGCATCGGGGAATGGCAGACGCTCGTCCTCGACCAGCGTGGTGCAGCTGCGTCCCTCCCCCGGCCAGCGTTCAGCCCCCTGCTCCCCGGACGCGGCACACAGGACCCGGCGGGCGCCGGCGCGGTAGCGGTCAAGCAGTCCGTCGGCGTGGCCAATCCCCAGCACGTCCAGCCCGTTGAGGCTGGGCCAGAGGGCGCCGACGCGCTTGTCGACCATCTCATGCGCCATCCGGCCGAGCGACGAGCTGTAAAAGGCCTGCAGCCTGTCGATATCGAAGCGCATGCACTAACCTTTGGCCGGTCCACACGCTTATATAGGGCGGACAGTCCTCTGAAAGGCAAACTGAATGAGCCAGCCGATCGTCCACATATTCCCCTGCCTGAAGGACAATTACGGCTTCCTGCTGCATGACCCCGCAACAGGTGAGACCGCCACCATCGACACGCCGGACGCCGGCAGGATCCTCGAAGAGGCGAAGGCGAAAGGCTGGACGATCACCCAGGTCTGGAACACCCACTGGCATCCCGATCACGCGGGTGGAAACGCGGAGATTGTCGCCGCGACCGGCGCCAAGGTCATCGGCCCGCAGGAAGTCACGCGCATTGGCGCTGCACCCGATCGCATTGTGCATGAGGGGGATGTCGTCGCGCTTGGCTACGTGCAGGCGAGCGTCATCGAGACGCCGGGCCATACGCTCGGCCACATCGTTTACCATCTTCCCGAACACCACATCGCCTTCGTCGGCGACACCCTGTTCGCGCTCGGCTGCGGCCGCCTGTTCGAAGGCACGGCTAGCCAGATGTGGGACAGCCTCGGCAAGCTGCGCGCAATGCCGGACGACACGACCGTCTACTGTGCACACGAGTATACCGCCTCGAACGCAGCATTCGCGCTGAGTGTCGATGGCGGCAACCGCGATCTGGTCGCTTACGCGGATGGCGTGAAAGCAAAACGCGCGCAGGACATCGCAACTGTGCCAACGACGATCGGCGCCGAGAAACGCGCCAACCCGTTCCTGCGCGCCGATGATCCCCGGCTGCAGGCCTTCGTCGGCCACCCGGGCGACGTGGTCGCGACATTTGCCGAAGTGCGCGAACGCAAGAACAACTTCTAGACCCGGCAGGGCATCCGCACGCCGGGATCGCTGAGGGACAAGTCCTTGCTGTTGCGGGTCACGCGCAAGCGGCCTTCGATCCGTGCTGACGCCCCTATGGTGGCGTCGGGCAGTCTGATCCGATGAGCCTGCCGCAATCCGACCGCGCGTTCGGCAACTGGCTGCCCCAGCGCGACCAGCGAAAATCGTGACAGGAATTTCCCGGTGTCATCCTCGGCTCCTTGGGGAGCCCCGACCATGACCTCCATCCAGCTCACAATCCTGATTGCAGCGTTGTCGTACCGGGCCAACGCCTTGCCCGCGGCTGCCACTCCACCCAGAAAGTCGATCAGCACGTTCGTGTCGACAAGCGCCTTCACCATTCCCGGCGCAGCTTTTCCTGGAATGCCCGCCCATCAATGGCCGGCCGCGCGTCATTTTTCGAGGCGCCAAAGCCCGCGTTTTCGCCCGGGCTGCCGATCCGGCCAGGGAAATCGGCGATCGCCTGACAGATCAGTGCAGCGCGCGACACGCCTTCCCGCTTCGCCTGCGCGTCCAGTGCTGCGACGTCTTCGTCCTTCAGATCGATCAGGGTTCTGATGCAGATATTGGCGGCGGCTATCACATGATGACATCATGTCCGACCTCCGGCAGCAAGGCGCCCGCATGACCCGCGACGATGTCATCCGCACACTCAACCTCAAGCCGCATCCGGAAGGCGGATGGTATGCCGAGACGCATCGCATCCCGGACCCTCACGACCACGGGCATCGCTCGCCAGGCACGGCGATCTACTACCTGCTGGGAGAGGGCGAGCGCTCGCACTGGCACAAAGTCGATGCAACGGAGATCTGGCACTACTACGCAGGCGGCCCGCTGGAGCTGAGCCTTGCGGTAACGGAGAGGTCGAAAGCCAAGACACGCATTCTCGGCCCGGACCTCGCCGCAGGCCAGCGCCCGCAGCTTGTCGTGCCGCCACATTGCTGGCAGGCGGCGCGCACGCTGGGTGCATGGACGCTGGTTGGCTGCACGGTCTCGCCGGGCTTCGATTTTTCGGGATTCGTGATGGCGCCGCCGGACTGGTCGCCCGGAAGCTAGGGTCAGCCGCTCGCGCGCGACGCGGTCAGGACCTTGCTGACATCCTCCGGGGTGACACGGCCAGCCCAGGCATCATCCGGGTTGATCTCGATCACCAGCTCACCGCTCTTCAAGGAGACCTTCGGCGCCTTTGCCTTGCGGACCGTCACCTTGTCGATCTTCGCGGCAAGCTTGCCGGCATGACCGTTGGCGTTCTTCACACCGAGCACGAGGATGCTCAGCGCATCAGCGGCCCAGGCCTCATTGCTGGAGAAAGCCTGCGTGCCCCAGATCGTCACTTCGTGACCTGCAAGCCTGCTGAGTTCGTCAACAGCCCTGGCGCGCATCGCATCGAGCGAGGCCGTCATCGCAGGCGCCGACAGCGGCGGCACGCGGCCAGCAGGATCAGCCGGGGCGCCGGCGGGATTGTGGAGATAGGAGACGACGTTGTTGG
>JBMOGP010000002.1:0-25451 GCA_049318285.1 Hyphomonadaceae bacterium | reverse complement strand
CGCGAAAGCAGAATCGAAGTCCTGGTCTGCTGCTTCGATCGCGAAACTCTGGAGCTCTGCCACAAGCTCCTCATCTGACCCGACCAGGAGGCTTGACGCTCAGCCGCCTGCCATCACCAGCGCATCGCGCTCCTGCGCCGTCAGATGTCGCCACTTGCCCTCGGGCAGATCGCCAAGAAGCAGCGACCCGATGCGCACGCGGATCAGGTCCGTCACCTCAAGGTCCACCAGCTCGCACATGCGCCTGATCTGCCGGTTGCGGCCCTCGTTCAGCACGAAACGCAAGACCTGCACGTCCTGCAGCGTGACCTTCGCTGGCTTCAGCCTGCGCCCGTCCAGCTCGAGGCCATGGCGCAGCTTCTGCAACTTCTCGCGCGTGACCTTGCCGGCCACCGTTACGACATACTCCTTGTCGACCTCGGACTCCGGCCCGATGATGGCCTTGGCCAGCACGCCATCTTCCGACAGCAGCAGAAGCCCGCGCGAGTCCTGGTCGAGCCGGCCCAGCGGCGGCAGGCTCGCGCGCGAAGAGGGCACAGAGCCACTGCCCGCTTGCCGCTCGGATGTCAGCAGTCGCGCCGCGGGCGTCTGTCCAGGATCAGGCTGCGCCGACACGACACCCACCGGCTTATGGATCATCACCGAGATCTGCGCCTCAAGCCCCAGCTCCGCGCGATCGTTCAGCACCAGCGTCTGGCCTGCCACAATCTTGCGGCCCGCATCGCTGACGCGTGCCCCATCGATCAGCACGGCGCCGACAGCGATCAGTTCATCCGCCTCGCGCCGGGAACACACGCCCGATTGCGCCAGCCATTTGTTGACGCGTATCGGCTCTGCGCCGTCATATGTCCGCGACCAGCTCACCTTAGCTCGTCTGCTCGCGGCCGCGGGCGATCGCTGTCTTGCGTGACGCCTCGGCCGCTTCCGGCGTCACCGCCGAATTGTTCGCCGAGCCGCGCTGGATCTCCATCTTCAGCGCCTCGGGCAAGGGCAGGGTGAGCCCGTCGTCGATCACCGCCTTCATGCGCTTCAGCAGTCCGCCTTCGACGCCTGCCATTTCCGCCGCCAGCTTCTTTGCCGCCGGCAGCAGCGCTTCCGGCGCATAGACCCGGTTCACAAGGCCCCAGCGTTCGGCCGTCTCCGCATCGAGATAGTTTCCCGTAAGCGACAACTCCTTCGCGCGGCTCGCGCCGATGATGCGCGGCAGTTTCTGCGAAAGCCCCCACACCGGCATCAGGCCGACGCGGCTGTGCGTGTCGGCGAACTTCGCCTCGGCGGAGGCCAGCAACACATCGCACATCAGCGCGAGTTCGAAGCCACCGGTGATTGCAAAGCCGTTGATCGCGCCGATCACCGGCCAGGGGCAGCTTGCAAACGCCGCCGCCAGATCCATGTCCGCATTCGCCTGCGCCCCAACGCCAAGCGAGAAACCCTTCTGCCCCGCCTCCTTCAGGTCCACGCCTGCCGAGAACGCGCGCCCGTTCCCGGTCAGCACGATCGCCCTTACGTCGTTGCTGGCTGACATCTCGCGGATGGTCCGCACGATATCGACGCGCAACTGGACGGACAGCGCATTGAGCTGTTTCACCCGGTTGAGCGTCAGCACGACGACGGGTCCGTCGCGCTCGACCAGCAGAAGCGGTTCGGCAGGTTCGCTCATGGACCTCTCCCTAATCCTTCGGATCGATGTCGGGCGCGCCGCCCAGTGTTCGTACGATGTCCGCAAGCGACGCCACGCAGCGGTCGACGGCCGCGCTGTCGCGGCTGCGCGCAACCAGGTTGGCGCCATACTCCACATCCGCGCCCTTGAGCCGCATGAACGGATACGAGCCAAGGCTCGCCTCAGGCGTTGCCTTTGCGAGTTCGCCCAGCGGCCCGGCAAGATCGCCCTCACGCACGCCAGCCGCTCGTACGGTGCGGGAATGGACAACCGATCCACCTGTGATCCTCCGTCCGACATCCTGCAGCATCCCACGTGTGACAGAAGGAACGCCCGCCATCACGAACACATTGCCAAGCTGGAAACCGGGCGCGACAGATACGGGATTGGCGATCAGGTCCGCCCCGTCAGGGATCCGCGCCATCCGCAGCCGGCCCTCATTCATCTCCTGACCGCGCGCCGCATACCACGGCCGCATCAACGCCAGCGCATCCTCGCGTATATCAATCGAACGACCGAAAGCTGCAGCGACAGCGTCCGCCGTGATGTCGTCATGCGTTGGGCCGATGCCGCCGGTGGTAAACACATAGTTATGGCAGGCGCGCAGCTCATTGATGGTCGTGACGATCGTCTCATGCACGTCTGGGATCATCCGTGCCTGACGAATCTCCACGCCCAGTGGAGCCAGGAATTCCGCGATTGTTCGCAGGTTGGTGTCCTGCGTTCTGCCCGAGAGCAGTTCGTCCCCGATCAAGATAACGGCTGCCGTCACGATGCTGGTCATGCCTCGGCGTTTAGGCCGCGTTCGCGATGGCGTCCAGATCGTTGCCGCCAGGTAAATCCGAAAGGCCTGTTTACTGGCAAAACTGAGGTTTCGCGAAGGACGGAATTAAGCCTGATGCGCGACGGTGTCCGCTCGCAATTCGGGTGGGGACGTCAATGCAGCCGCTAAGGCGCCTAAAGTCCGCGCGCAACGGCAACGTGATGATCGAGTTCGCGTTGCTGGCGCCCGTGTTCTTCATGACGGTCCTCGGTCTGGTCGAGTTCGTGCTCTTCCAGTACAGGACGTACGCTCTCAATCACGTCGTCTACGAAGCTACGCGCAACCTGCAGACGGGCGAAGTCCAGGCCGCTTCGGACATGGAAGCCGCCTTCAGGCAGGAAGCCTGCGACAGGGCCGGCGTGCTGATCGACTGCAGCGAGATCGTGTTCGATGTACGCGCCTTCGAGGAGCTCCGCGACGTCACCTTTCCGGAGCCAACCTTCGATGAGGACGGGCTGCCGGACAACTTCGTGTTCCAGCCAGGCGGACCCAACGAGTATTCGGTCGTGCGCGCCTCGCTCCAGCACCGGTTCATCACGCCCTTCATGGACGATCTGTTCCAGATGGGTCCCGATCATCCGGCGATCGTAAACTCCTTCACCATCGTCAAGAACGAGCCGTGGGACTGATCGATGCTCAAGCTTATTCCATGTCCTCGGCTGTTCCGTGATCGCCGCGGCGTCGCCGCTGCCGAATTCGCGCTCATCGCCCCGGCGCTCATCTTTCTTGTCATGGGCGTGCTCGAAATGTCTTTCCGCTTCCGTGCAACCGAGGAAACGACCCGTTACGTTCACCAGGTTGCCGACATCGTCTCGCGCGAAACGGACCTTGAGCAAGACGACCTGCGGGAGCTGTTCGACGCATCGGTCTCCCTTATGGCGCCGCTCGACACGACGGACGATCTCGATCTCGACATCGCTTCCGTAGGCTTTGAGGGGGCAGATGCTGAACCAACGATCCTGTGGCGCCGCGTCGCCGGCTCCGAGGTTACATTTGATATTTCCGAGACGCAGGGCATGGGCATCGAGGATGAATCGATCATCCGCGTCGGTGTCCGCTATAACTACCAAAGCGTGCTGACCGAACTGTTCGGCGGCGGCTCGATCTTTATCGAAAAGTCGGCCTACGCCCGGCCGCGGATTGAACGAAAAGTGGAGCTTGACGGCCAGACCGATGACGGCGGCGCGACGGCGTTCCTAAACAGTCAGTGAGTTTTGGATGGCGCACGCTCATTGCAGGCGCCAATACACGGAAACGGGTCATGTTCGGTGCACTGACGAGGTTTGCAAAGGACCGCAGGGGCGCCCTTGCCATGCAGTTCGCGCTCATGATTGTACCGCTGTGCGCCTGCACAGGGCTGGCGATTGATGGCGGCCGGGCCTTCCTCGCCCGCTTTGAACTCGCGTCCGCGCTCGATGCGGCTGCACTTGCTGCTGGCTCGATCCCGCCAGAACAGGGAGCCGATCTGGAAGAGGTCGCTCGCAAATTCGTCGAGATGAATTTCACGACAGCGCACGACGAGCCAATCACGCTCGAACTTGTCGAGATGGGCGGTGAGGATGAGACGCTGATCCTGCGCGGCTCGGTCCAGATCAACACATTCTTCATGCCGATCATCGGCCAGACCTACATCGCTGTCGGGGCCGAAAGCGAGGTACGCCGCGGCGGCGCCAATGTGGAAGTCACGCTTGCACTGGACGTCACCGGCTCGATGAGTGGGGGGCGCATCGCTGCTCTGAAGACGGCTTCGAAAACCCTGATCGACGAGGTTGTCAGCACGGCGCAGACCCCGTTCTACTCGAAAGTGGCGATCGCGCCGTGGTCACAGAGTGTCAACATCGCGAACACCTCGGATGACTACGTCACATCCACTGCGCTGGCGGAGCTCCGCGGCGATATCCGCGGCCCAACCAGCATCACGAATGTGAACTGGCGTCAAAGCGCAACCACAACCAAGACGATCTCGTCAGCTGGTTGGCGCACCAATTCAGGCCGGGCCATTTCAGATGTCGCCTGGCAGAACGGCGCCACGCTTATGACGGTGAGCACCATCACCAAGACGAACAGCGATACCCGAATTCGCGTCCAGACGTCCGCAGACACGAGCTATGCCAACGGCGATACCGTGATCATCACGGGCGCAAATGGCAGTTACACTGGCCTTAACGGCAACATGTACAAGGTCGCCGACAGGTCATCGTCCTCGCCATGGTATTTCTGGCTCCAGAATGTCGGCACGTCGACCTACACGACTCCACCTTCAGGAACCACGCCCGGCACCGCCGCCTCGCTGCAGCGCTGCCTCTACACCGACTGCACGATGCGTGTGACCGCGTCGAGCCACGGTTTTGCAACGGACGACCTGATCTACATCCAGAATGCCAACATGACGGGCTCGGGGGCCGAGGTGAACAACACCTGGGGCACGACCTGGGTCATCACAAGCCGCGACACGAACAATTTCTCGCTCAACGGCACGTTTGGTCCGAACTTCAAGGCCTACAGCAGCAATGGAACAGCTTCGGAGTGCTTCGTGGCGGACTGTCGCTACACTGTCGTGACCTCCGCAGCGCACGACTTCAGCGTCTCGAACCGCATCTACATCTGGGGCGTCACACATGACACCTCGTCTGGCAGCACGTCTATCAACACCTCCCCTGGAACCTCGATCTCTCCCGACAGCCCCTCGGGGTCGACCTTCTATCTTCCCGGCGATGGTCGCAACTACTACCCGTGGTCATCGGGCGGTTCGGTCGCCGCGTGCGCCCGAAACGATTGCAGGACCGTCGTGACGTCTGCTGCGCACGGCCTGGCGACCGGTGACAAGGTCGAGATGCGCAACATCGTGGGGCCGACCGGATTCAACCATGGAACAAATGCGGTCTACGACACCAGCGGTACTCCCGTTGCCCTCGGCACAAACACTGCCGATCGCAGATACTGGACGATCACAAGGCTGTCTGACGACCAGTTCACGATCGACGACTCCAAACCTTCGCTGAACAACGTCTCAGCCGTCTTCTCGGCTACGGGCACACCCACAGCGCAGTGTCTCGACTACGGTTGTGCACGGATGTTCTATCGGGAGAATTCGGCCAGCTACATGGCCTCGACCTGTCTCGTGGAGCGTCCAGGCGGCCAAGCCTATACGGACGCCTCGACCTCGGGTGCCGGCCAGCGGCTTGGTATCCTCTACACCAGCAATGGTGCGTGCAGTACGTCCAACTATGTGACGCCGCTGACGTCGAACAAGACGCGCCTCAACGCCGCCATCGATGACTTGGTGACGGATGGAATGACGGCGGGCCAGCTCGGCGCGGCATGGGGATGGTACATGATTTCCCCGAACTTTGCCGATGTCTGGGACGACGAGGTTGAGAACAAGCCAGCCGCTTATGAAACAGAGGACCTTATCAAGGTCATGGTGCTGATGACGGACGGTGAGTTCAACTACCAGAGCTGCTACGGCATCCAGAACACCTTGCATCCGTCGGCATTCAGATCGGCAAACTGCGATTCACGGTCGGAGTTCGCGCAGGCACAGACCATCTGCACGAATATGAAGGCTGCTGGCGTCGTGATCTATACTGTTGGCATGCAGCTGGGCTCCTCTCCAGCTACAATCTCGTTCCTGACGGACTGCGCCTCAAACGCGCAGAACGCCCATCTTGCTTCGGACGCTGCTACGCTCCAGACCGCCTTCAAGCGGATTGCCCAGTCGATCTCGCGGCTGCGCATCTCGAGATAGCGCACTGAATTTCGCGAGGCTGTGAAGGGCTGGCTGGCGCTGGCGGGCCCTTCCGTTTTCGTCAGTAACGGTCGTCCCGGGGGCAAGCCGCGGCTGCGTCTCGCCTCTGGTTCTGCAGCAGACGGATGTAGCAGATTGCCAGTTCGCGCCCTTCGATGGGTTGGAAAATGTCGTCGTCCATCCACCTACCGTTATAGTGCTCCCGGTCGCCGCTCATGGCATCTGCCGTCAGCGCGATGAAAGCTATGTTGCGCCAGCTCTGGCTCCTCTCGCGGATACCTCTGATCGTCTCGCGGCGGTCCATGACAGGCATGTCCACGTCGAGAGGGAGAATATCAACTGGCTGCTCGGAGAGGCGCTGCAGCGCCTGTTCGCCAAGGCCTCGTTGGCCTCGGTGACACGGCCAGATTAATCCTCGCTTGCCGCGGGGGTTCGCACCCAGACTGCGAACCTGGAAGGAAAGGGGTCTTGGGCCCCGTGGCCAAGCCACGTCACGTTCGGAGCAGACATGCTTGCTCCTGAGGTCAAGCTGCCAGGCGAATTCTCCTCAGCCGGCCTGGCGCAGGCTTTCGGCGACAGCCTTGGCCGCATCGGAACTCATCGCGCCCAGCTCGCCAAAACGCTTCGTGGCAAGCCGCCAAAGCCATTTTGCCTGGCTTTGCCTCCCCGATACAGCTGCATGATCGCCCGCCAGCGCGGTAAGCAGGGCAAGGTCCATCCCGGTTGCGGTCTCGCGCGCCTCAACCAGCATCCTGTCAGCCTCGTCCAGTTTCCCTTCCTCGATTGCGGCACGTATCTGCGCATGCGTGTCGCCTGCAGGCAGCGCTGGTCCAGGCATGGATTGCGGCGCTGGCGACGTGGCTGCCGGTGGCGGTTCGTCCGCGCGCGGCAGCGGTGCAAGCGTCACCTGTGCCGGGAATGGCAAGGGCGGCGGGGCGCTGGCGCCGTTTGTTGCCGGCTCTGAGCGTGCGCCTGGCTTTGCCGGCGCTTCGGCTGCCGGAGCTGGTTCCGGCGCGACAAGCGGGGTCGACAGCGACCGCGGTTTCACGGGCGCAGCAGGCTCAGTTGCTTCTGCTGACTGAAGTGTCGCGACCGTCTGAGGCGGCTCGGGCGGCGGGGCAGGCGGCGTGATGTCGCCTGATCGCCAGTCCCGGTCCGCAGCGCGCGCGCGCTGCGAATAATAGGCGTCGGCCTCGCCAAGCGCTGCCTCCTCACGCGATGCGCGCGCCGCCAGGGCGCGCGTCTGGTTGGAACGCGGGTGGACAGCACTGACGAGGAGGACAATCCCGCTGGTGACGCCGAACGCGCCTGCCAGCAGAAACAGGGGAAGGCCCGCAGCGCCCGGCGGAAACAGGTTCGAAGCGTCAGCGCGATGGGTCCATGCCAGATAGCCCCCACCGCCGGCCAACGCAGCGCCAAGGAGAAATTGCAGAACGCGCACCAACATCAACGCCACTCCTGTGAGTCCGCCGCGCGGCGGTCCGGCGGTAAAGGCTTAGCCGCTTCGCAGCCAGACCGGAACCACAAACACGCAGTACGCTAGCCGCTTGCCGGCGCCTGTTCCACATCGGGCGTTGCAGCCCCTTTGCATGGATCGCAACGGCTTCACCCCCATCGCTTCGATGTGAACCCGCTGTCGTGGCGTCAACGTTTGCCTGCGGTCCTCGCAGGCGTAAGCTCATGCATCTGGAGCGGGAAAACCCGCCCATGAGGAGGAGATGTCCATGCCGGTTCCGCTGAGTTGTTTTCTGTTGGCGTGCACCATGACCGTCGTGGCGTCCCCCGCCTTTGCGCAGGGCGAGCCAGCGGCGAAGCGGCCGGACCTTGAGGGCGTATGGTCGAACCAGTCGCTGACCAACCTGTCCCGCCAGCCGGGCACAAAGCTGTCAGTGACCGAGCAGGAGGCAAAGGATCTCGTCGAGAACAATCCGTGGGTTCTGCTGGCGGCCAGCGAAGAAGGCGCATCGGACATTGGTGATGATCTGCTCGACGATGGCAACAGCGACCGCGGCTACAACACATTCTGGATCGACCCCGGCCAGTCGCTTGCCAGGGTGAAGGGTGAGATCCGCACATCCTGGCTGGTCGAGCCAGCTGATGGTCGCCTGCCTGTCTCACCCGCCGGCCTGAAGGCCCGCAGCGACGCAGCGGCCAGGAAGCGCGCGACGATGTATGAGGGGCCGGAAACCCTCCCCATCGCCGAACGCTGCCTGATCGGTTTCACCAATGCTGGCGGGCCGGGCATGCTGAATACGATCTACAACAATAACTATCAGATCGTGCAGGCGCCGGATCATGTTATGATCCTCGTCGAGATGGTCCACGATGCGCGTATCATCCCGATTGCGAAGAGCCGTTCGGAAGCGAAGCACAAGCCGATCGCGATCCAGCCATGGCTCGGCGATTCCGTTGGCTGGTATGAGGGCGATGCGCTGGTGGTTGAAACGAGGAACGTTCACCCCGAGCAGGCGCGGCAGGGGCAGGTCATCCTCTCGCCGGAGGGCAGGCTGACCGAGCGGTTCAGCCGCGCATCTGACGGTCAGTTGCTCTACACATTCGAAATCGACGATCCAGCCTACTACACCCAATCCTGGCGCGCCGAGATGGTCATGAACAAGCGCGACGAGAGCATCTACGAATACGCCTGCCATGAAGGTAACTACGCCATGGAAGGCATTCTCAGCGGCGCGCGTCTCTATGAGGCCAAGGGCCTCGAGAACAAGCAGGGCCCGGGCATTTTCGGACCCAACGCTCCGCCGCCCAAGCCGAAGAAAAGGCAGTAGACATGGTGCGCCTCAGCCGCTTCGCCGTCCTCGCGTGTATCTCCGGCATGCTTGCCGCGTGCATGACGCCCGCGAAGACGCTGCAAGCCGCCGGTCTATGGGAGTGTCCCGACGGCTTTGCGCCGAAGGCGGGCCTCAACACCAACTTCCCGCATGAAGGCATGATGCGCGCCTTCGTCGTAACGCCGGCCAAGGGCGCTGCGGGACAGGCGCCCGTCTGGGTTCCATTGACCGGTACGGTCGAGTCGACGAATGCGAACTTGACCGTGCCACGATCCGGTGCAAATGCGCTGATGGCCGCGCAGGGCTTCACCGTGATCGGTCCAGTACGACAGTGCGCCGGACAGGACCCGAATGTCGGACGCGGACCATGCGATGGACCGGGGTCTGACGGCTGGAACTGGAAGCCCTGGAATGACGGGCGTGCAGGCAATGCCGCGGGCGAGCAATGGAAGAATGATGCGGGCCCCGACACGCGTTTCTTCGAGGCCATGGTGCGTTGTGTCGGCACGGTGTTTCCGCTGGACGCCAGGCGGCTCTATGTCGGTGGCATCTCGGCGGGCGGCACGGTCACCAATCGTGCGCTCACCTTCAACTCTGACTTCTGGGCAGGCGGCATGCCAATCTCCGGAGAATGGTATGTGTCAAACGACGATGGCTCGCCATTGTCATTCGGCGATGCGCGTCAGGCCGTGATCTCCAATCCGCTGAAGGTTCATCAGGGCCGCATCGGCCCCTACCCCCTGCCGAAATCGGTTTCCCCCATGATCGTGATCACTGTCTGGGGCGGCGAGAAGGATCTGTGGGATTGTGGCCCGCCACTCGGGCTGTGCGCCGACTACCGCCCCTCGACTCAGGCTGGCGCCAACTATTTTGCGTCGATGCCCAATGTCTTGCATGTCGCCTGTTCGTCGACGCACGGGCATATGTGGCCGCAGATAAACACACAGGCCTTCAATGCCTGGGCATTGGAAACGATGGCCTCGCATCCAAAGGGATCTGATCCAGAAGCATTCCGCTTGACGACGCCGCCGGATGGTTATTCCTGCCGCATCGGGACCTATACCGACCACTACTGACAGGCGGGCGACAATGGCGGATGCGAAGAACGTCCTGGTCACTGAACTGACAGGCTTTGCGAACCCGATGATCGCGCGCCGGCTTGCGGCTGCGGGCGCGCGGGTGATCGGGTGTGATCCCTCGATCAGCGAGGATGGCGCGCACGACGGTGTTGAAGTTGTGGGGTGGGCAAAACCGGCCGATGTCGTGGACCGGGCAGCCAGTCAGTTTGGCGGCAAGCTCGACGCGATCATCATCTCCTCTGCCATGCCTGCCCCGCGCATCCGCGTGGAGGACCTCACGGAAGAAAACCTGATGCCCTACTTCGAGCGGCTTGCCGCCGGGTCACTTCTGTTCGCGGGCGCTGCAGTAAGGACGATGCGGCCGAATAAGTCGGGTCGCATTGTGTTCGGGTCCTCGTCAGGCCCGATTGGCGGCATACCGGGGTTTTCGGCCTACGCGTCGTCGCGGGCGGCGATCAATGGCGTGGTGCGGACGCTGGCGCTTGAAGTTGCCGGCGATGGCATTTCGGTCAACGCGGTCGCCGCCAACTTCATCCAGACGGAAACATACTATCCGCGTGCGCTGCTTGAGGATCCTGTGAAGGGCCCCAAGCTTTTGGCGCGTGTGCCGATGGGGCGGCTGGGCGAGGCTGAAGAGGTAGCGGCCCTTGTCGAGCTGCTGGCACTCGGGCAGAGCGGCTTCGTCTCGGGTCAGGTAATTCCGATATCCGGCGCGTGGTGTTGAGCGCGGCTACTTCGAGAACTGCTGCGAGGTGAAAGCGAGGATGCGGCGGGCGGCCTCCTCGCGCTGGTCCGGCGTTTCGCCGAAGGCCTCGCCGAGCTTGCCTTCCAGCATCAGCGTCGCAAGGCCATGAGCGGCTGACCATGCCGCTATGACAGGCACGAGGTCCGGGCTGGTCATGTCGGACGTCGACGTCGTGGTCGAGGCGGCGCCAAGCGTGTCAGCGACAAGCTGGAAGCAGCGATCCGCCTTGGCCTTGGCGTCCGGATAGCGCGCCAGGTCGCACATCTCGGCCCGGAACATCAGGCGGAAGATTTCGGGGTTGTTGAGCGCAAAGCGGATATAAGCCTCACCAAGCGCCCGGTTTTTTTCGGCGCGCTCGTTACGCGCCAGCCCGACGGCGCTGACCATGTAGTCGTACAGGCGGACGAACCCGTCGCCCGCAAGTTCGGCAAGGATCGCCTCGCGGTCGGTGAAGTAGTGATACGGTGCCTGGTGGCTGACGCCCGCGCGCCGCGCGACTTCGCGCATGGAGAGAGCGCCGAGCCCGCCTTCATTCATCAACGAAAGGCTGGCCTGCAGGATGCTCGCCCTGACATCGTCGCGAGAAATTGACTTGATAACGGCCATCTGAGTCCCGTTCTTCCTTGACGCTGTCAATCTAATCGTAGACAGCGTCAAGCCTTCTCGTATGTCAATTAGGTGACACATGCCAGTGCCGCTGTCAGCTTCGATCCGACTGGCTATGGCGGCTGGTTGTGCTTTTCTTGTGGCTTCCTGCAGCGATGAACCTGCGGTTGCATCGCAAAAGGCGCCCGCAGCTGTCACTGTTGAAGTTCTCAACATCGCGGGGCAGGGGGCTGGCGGCGAAGTTCGCGCCAGCGGACTTGTGGCCTTCAAGCGCGAGACAGCGCTAGGTTTCGCCGCGCCCGGCGAGATTGAGTCAATCATGGCCGATGTCGGCGACCGCGTTGTCGCCGGCCAGGTGCTCGCCACGATGCGCAAGACCACGACGGGCGCCGACGCCAGCGAGGCGGCGCTCGCGCGGCTGACGGCGGAACAGAATTTCGATCGCTTGACGCGGCTCCATGCAGCCGGCGCTGCGTCCCAGGCTGAACTCGACAATGCGAAGCTGGCGCTTGAGCGGGCGCGCGAGCGCGTGTCGATCGTTGCGCCAGCAAGCGGCATCGTGCTCCAGCGCGACGCCGAGCCAGGCCAGAATGTCGGCGCCGGCCAGCGGGTGCTGTCGATCGGCGAGTCGCGCACGGGAATCACTGTCGAAGCGTCGATGACGGCTTCCGAGGTGTCCCAACTCCGCGTCGGCGACGTGGCGTCGGTCAATATTCGCGAGCGTGCAGCCCTGGCGGGGCGTGTGGCGCGGATTGCACCGAAGGGCACGCAGTCCGGGCTTTTCACCGTCGAAGTGCAGGTTGACCAGCCGGTCGGCCTTCGTTCAGGCGAAGTTGCGGAAGTCGTCATCGCAGGCCGCGCGGGCGCGCAGGAAGCTGCGGTCGTCCATTTGGTGCCCGCAATCTCCCTGATCGATGCGCGCGCCGATCAGGGCGTGGTGTTTGTCGTGGACGCCGAGGGCAAGGCGCGCCGCCGGGCGGTCGAGACCGGTGGGGTCAGCGATCGCGGCGTGACGGTCCTCAAGGGCCTCGCCGATGGGGACCGGGTGATCACCCGCGGCGCCTCGATGGTGCGTGAAGGCGACGCTGTTTTCGTAGTCGTTCAGTAACACGACAAAGGGGGAGGGCGGATGAAGGCCTTCACACGCTTCTTCGTCGATCGCTGGCAGTTCACGCTGATCCTGTTCTTCATGCTGTTCGGACTGGGCATCCAGTCCGTGATGGCGATCCCGAAATCGGAAGACCCGATCGTCTCCTTCCCGGGCGTGGGCGTATTCGTTGTGCTGCCCGGCGCTGACGCCGAGCAGATGGAGCGCGTCGTCGCGATTCCGATCGAGACCGCGCTCAACGGTCTCGAGGATGTCGACGAGATCCAGTCCACAAGCCAGGCGGGCCTTGCATCGATCGGCGTGTCCTTCATCTACGGGTCGGATCCGGAGAAGAAATATGACGAGGTCGTCCGCGAACTGAACGTCATTCGCGCCAGCTTGCCGGAAGGCATCACGCTGTTGCGCGCCAACCGTCAGAACCCGGCGCAGACCAATATCGTGCAGATGGCGCTGGTGAGCGAAACGGCCTCCTACCGCCGCATGGAGGCCTATGCGCGCGAATTGCGAGACGCCATCGAACGCGCCAACGGCGTGCAGCAGGCCGAGATCTGGGGCGTCCCGACAGCCGAAGTGCGCATCACCCCGGACATGGACAAGCTGGCCAATTTTCGCCTGCCGCTGACCGCCGTGACCGAGGCGGTGCAACGCGAAGGCGCCGACATTCCGATTGGCGCGGTCGAGAGCAGCGGGCGGCGTTTCAATGTCGAGGCGACCGGGCCGTTCGACAGCCTTGAAGAGATCCGCGACATCGTGCTGCGCTCCGACGGTGGCTCGGCCATCACGCTTGGCGATGTTGCCTTGGTTGAATGGACCAATGACGAACAGGCCGTGCGCACGCGCTTCAACGGCCAGCGCGCGCTCTTTGTCACCGCCCGCGCCAAGCTCGGCGCGACAATCTTCGACGTGATGTCGAATGTGCGCATGCAGGTGGACAAGTTCGAGCCGCGCCTGCCGCCGGAGATCAAGCTGGAGCGTGGTTTTGACCAGTCGGAGACGGTGGCCTACCGGCTGTCGTCTCTGGGACGCGACTTTGCGATCGCCATCGCGCTGGTGTTGCTGACGCTGTTGCCGCTTGGCTTCCGGGCCTCGCTGGTTGTGATGGTCTCGATCCCGGCCTCGTTCGCGATCGGCGTCATCGTACTCGACATGCTCGGTTATTCGCTGAACCAGTTGTCGATTGCGGGCTTCGTGCTGGCGCTTGGCCTGCTGGTCGATGACTCGATTGTCGTGACAGAGAACATCGCACGACACCTCCGCTCGGGTCTGAGTCCGCGCGACGCAGCCATTGCTGGCGTCGACGAGATAAACGTCGCTGTTCTCGGCTGTACCGCGACGCTGCTGTTCGCTTTCGTGCCGCTGCTGAACCTGCCGGAAGCTGCCGGCGATTTCACGCGGTCGCTGCCAATGGCTGTGGTCTGTACCATCGCAGCGTCACTCTTTGTGGCGCTGACCGTGATCCCGTTCCTCGCCAGCCGGATGCTGCCGCGCCATGGTCATTCCAATGTCTTCCTCGACGTGGTGATGGGTGCGATCCACGCGATTTACAGGCCGATCCTGAAAGTGGCCCTGGGCATGCCGCGCCTCACGGTGGTCGCCGGACTTGCGCTCTTTGCCGCCTCGCTGACGCTCGTGCCGCGGCTGGGCTTCAGCTTGTTTCCCGAGAATGACAGCCCGTATTTCATGGTCGAGGTCGAACTGCCCCAAGGGGTCTCCGTCGAGGAGACCGACAAGGCGGTGATGTTTGCCGACAGCGTTCTGGCCAAGCGTGACGAATTCACCTGGCGTTTCGCCAACTCCGGCCGCGGCAATCCGCAGGTCTACTACAACGAGATACCGAGTGAGCAGGCCAGCAATGTGGGCGGCATCTATGCCCGCTTCAACAAGTGGGAGTCCAAGGAGGGGAACGCGCTGCTTGAAGAGCTGCGCGCCGAACTCGCGACCTATCCCGGCGTGCGCTTCAACGTGAAGCGCTTCCTCAACGGTCCGCCGATCGAGGCCCCGATCGCCATCCGCATCCAGGGCGCCGACATCGAAGTCCTCTCAGGCATCGCGGCCGATGTCGAGCGAGCTATGACGGGCGCCGAGGGCATCCGCAACATCACCAACCCGCTGGCCGAGCGCCTGCTCGATCTCGACCTCAACATCGATACCGAAGCAGCGGCCCTGCGTGGCGTGCCTGCCGGCGCGATGGACCAGACTTTGCGCATCGCCATCGGCGGCGCCCGCGTTGCGTCCTTCCGCGATCCGGTGGGGGATGCCTATCCCGTGGTGGTGCGTGCGCCGCGCGCCGATCGGATGAACATGGCCGACCTTGATCGCCTCTATATCTGGACGGGCGATGGCTCGGCCGCCCCGCTTTCGGAGTTCGCCGAACCCGGCATTTCGTCCGGGCCTGCCCGCATCAGCCGGTTCCAGCGTGAGCGGACGGTGACGCTCACCGCCTTCACGCAGCCGGGCTTCCTGACCAGCGATGTGTCGGCGAGTGTCGAGCAGCAATTGGCGGGTATCACTCTGCCTGCAGGCTATTCGTGGAATGTCGGCGGCGAGGCGGAGGCGCAGTCGCGCAGTTTTGGCGGCATGGGGCCCGCGATCCTGATTGCTCTGTTCGGCGTGATGGCCGTGCTGCTGCTCGAATTCGGATCGTTTGCCACTGCGGGCGTCGTGGCCTTCGTGATCCCGTTCGGGATCATGGGCGGACTGATCGCTCTCTATCTTGGCGGTCAGTCGCTTTCCTACACGTCGATCATTGGTTTCATCGCGCTCATCGGCATCGAGATCAAGAACTCGATCCTGCTGGTCGAGTTCGCCAACCAGGAACGCGAACGGGGCACACCCTTGCGCGAAGCGATCGAAAAGGCAGGTGAGGTTCGCTTCCTGCCGGTCCTGCTGACCTCGCTGACGGCGATTGGCGGCCTGACGCCGCTGGTGTTCGAGAACTCGCCGCTCTATTCGCCGCTGGCCATGGTGATCATTGGCGGCCTGATTTCCTCAACGTTGATCGCGCGAATCGTGACGCCGCCCATGTATCTGTTGCTGGCCCCACGCGACCGCAAGGTTGAACCCGGTCCCGCCCCTGTTGCGGTTCCCGCCGAGTAGGTGACACTCTCCGGCGAGGAAACGCCGGAGAGCATCGTGGACTTCAACCTGCCAAAAGACCTCGTCGATTATCTCGCCGAGCTCGACCGCTTCATCGAAACCGAGATCAAGCCGCTGGAGGAGCAGGATGACAACATCCGCTTCTTTGACCATCGCCGCGAACACGCGCGGACCGACTGGGACAGGGGCGGCCTGCCGCGCCATGAGTGGGAAGAGCTGTTGCGGCTGGCGCGGCGAAAGGCAGATGCGGCGGGCCATTTCAGATTTGCGCTGGCTAAGGAGCTGGGCGGATCTGCGCGTGATGTCGGGTGCGGATCGAACCTCGCGATGGCGGTGATCCGCGAGCATCTCGCGGCCAAGGGACTGGGTCTCCACAACGACCTGCAGAACGAGCATTCCATCGTCGGCAACAGTGTCGGCGCCTTGCTGATGTGGAATTACGGGACGGACGCGCAGAAGGCCGAGTGGATGGATGATCTCGCGGCAGGCCGGCGCGGATTCGCGTTCGGCATCACCGAGCCTAAGCATGGCTCTGACGCCACGCACATGGAGACGGTCGCCCGGCGCGACGGCGATGGCTGGGTGATCGACGGCGAGAAGACGTGGAACACCGGCGTGCATGCCGCCAGTCACGACATGATAATGGCGCGCACCTCGGGCAAGGCCGGGGATGGCGATGGGATTACAGCGTTTCTCGTGCCCATCAAGTCGCAGGGCTTCACCATCGAAGAGTATCTCTGGACGTTCAACATGCCGTCGGATCATGCGCACATCACGCTGAAGGGGGTGCGCGTTCCGGGCTCTGCAGTGTTTGGCGGAGAAGGGCGTGGGCTGCAGGTGGTGCAGCACTTCTTCAACGAGAACCGGATCCGGCAGGCGGCGTCCTCTCTGGGCGCTGCGCAATTCTGCATCAATGAGTCGGTGGCGTATGCGAATGTGCGTGCGCCATTCGGCAAGCGATTGTCGTCGAACCAGGCGATCCAGTTCCCGCTGGTCGAGCTGCAGACGCAGTGCGAGATGATCCGCGCGCTGATCCACAAGACGGCCTGGCAGATGGATACGATCGGGAATTTCGCGGTGAGCGACAAAGTCTCGATGTGCAATTACTGGGCGAACCGGCTGTGCTGTGAGGCGGCTGACCGCGCGATGCAGGTTCATGGCGGACTTGGCTATTCGCGGCACAAGCCCTTCGAGCACATCTATCGCCACCATCGCCGCTATCGGATCACAGAGGGGTCGGAGGAAATCCAGATACGCCGCGTGGCGGGATATATGTTCGGCTTCATGGGCCAGCGCGCGCCTAAGGGCGTGCAGGAATGATCCTGGCGCCGAAATTCGAACGCGCGCTGCAGCGATTGCCCGGCTTCGAGCAGTTGCTTGCATGTGATCGCCTGTCGGCAGGGGCCAGCCGCGAGACCTATCGGCTCACTGTGCGCATCAATGGCTCCGAGAGAAAGCTGGCGCTTCGGCGGGCTGAGGGCGAGGGCGCCTCGGCAATGGGTTCCGGGCCGGGGCTCAATGCAGAGGCAAAGCTGTTTGCGGCTGCAAGACAGGCCGGCGTGCCGGGACCGGAGATTCTGCTTGTGCTGCAGCCCGAGGACCAGCTCGGCGCAGGCTTCGTGATGGAGTGGATCAGCGGCGAGACGCTCGGCGGCAGGATCGCACGGGGCGCCGATTTCGCCGCCGCACGCAAGACGCTGGCGAGACAGTGCGGCGAGATTCTCGCGAAGCTCCACGCAATCGATGTGGGCGCCGCCGGGCTGGATCAAGTGCTTGAGTCGTTCACCCCGGAACATGCCGTGCGCAAGACTCATGCGGCTTATCTGGAACTAGGGTCGCCTCAACCGATGATCGATTTCACGGCGCGCTGGCTCCTCGCGAACCTTCCGAGCGCGCGGCCGCTGAAGCTGGTGCATTCGGACTTCAGGAATGGCAATCTCATCGTCGACCCGGAGCAAGGCCTCGTGGCTGTACTCGACTGGGAGCTGGCGCATATCGGCGATCCGATGCGCGACCTTGGCTGGCTGGTTACGCGCTCGTGGCGGTTTGGCGCGTCAGACAAGCCGGTGGGTGGGTTCGGCGGGCTCGACGATCTGATTGACGGCTATGAGCGCGCGTCCGGTGAGACGGTCGATAAGTACGCGGTACGTTTCTGGGAAGTGTTCGGCTCGTTCTGGTGGGCGGTCGGCACGCTGTCGATGGGGCAGAGTTTCCGCAACGGATCCGAGAGCAGTCTCGAACGACCGGCGATCGGACGGCGCTCGTCGGAATGCCAGATTGATTGCGTGAACATGCTGATCCCTGGCCCCGTGCGAAAGCCGCAGGCGGCGCAGCAATCGCTGTCGGCGACGGACCTGCCGCGTTCGGACGAACTGCTCGCCGGCATTCGCGATTTCCTGCGTGGCGAAGGCGGGGCGGCGCTTGAGGGGCGCAACCAGTTTCTTGCACGGGTCAGCGCGAATGCGATCGATATCGTGTTGCGTGAGATCGCGCTTGGCGCCGATGCGCGCCAATTCGAGAAGGAGTCGCTCCAGCGGCTGCTGGGGGAACACGGGCCGGTGCAGGAGCAGCGCGAAGCGCTTTGTCGCGCGATTCGGTTCAACGAGATTGACCTCGCCCGCGATGACTTGCTGGCCTATCTGCGGCAAAGCGTTTTCAATCAGATTCTGATTGACCAGCCAAGTTATGCCGGCGCTGCAGAATGTGGCGGGCGGGACTGACGCGGGGGAAAATGCCGGGCGGCACAAGCCTACTCGACGGGCGTCTGCTGCGGGCCTAAACCACCGCCAGTCAGAGAGGCATCCATGTCACGTCCAGTCATTTCGGCCACCGGTCTTTACACGCCGCCAAACTCGATTTCCAACGCCGAGCTGGTGGCCAGCTTCAATGCCTGGGTCGACAAATGGAATTCTGAACATGCGGCCGACATTGCGGCAGGGACGGTGCAGGCAAAGCAGCCGTCCTCGGTCGAGTTCATCGAAAAGGCGTCGGGCATAAAGTCGCGCTTTGTGATCGACAAGGAAGGCGTCCTCGATACGGGCCGCATGACGCCGAACATCGCCGAGCGGCCCAACGAGCAGATTTCCGTGCTGGCCGAGATCGCAGTCAACGCCGCGAAAGAGGCGCTGGCGAAGGCGGGCAAGGATGGCCGCCAGGTTGATGCCGTGATCTGTGCTGCCTCGAACATGCAGCGCGCGTATCCGGCGATGGCGGTCGAAGTGCAGGCCGCGATCGGGGCTGAGGGTTTTGCGTTTGACATGAACGTGGCATGCTCGTCTGCGACCTTCGGCATCCAGACCGGCGCGGATTTCGTGCGGGCGGGGCATGCAAAAACCGTGTTGATGGTGAACCCGGAGATATGTTCGGGACACCTCAATTTCACGGACCGCGACAGCCATTTCATTTTCGGCGACGTAGCGACAGCTGTTCTGATCGAGGCTGAAGAGGTGGCGGGCATGGGCGCCTGGAATATTCTGGGCACACATCTCAAGACGCAGTTCTCGAACAACATCCGCAACAATTTCGGCTTCCTGAATCGTGGCGATCCGGGCGGTATGGGCAAGGCGGACAAGCTGTTCGTGCAGGAGGGCCGCAAGGTCTTCAAGGAAGTCGTGCCGATGGTGTCGGGCATGATCCTCAGCGAGATGGATCGGCTTGGGCTGAAGGCGACCGACCTGAAACGCCTCTGGCTGCACCAGGCCAATGCCGGGATGAACCGGCTGATCGCCGAGCGCGTGCTGGGGCACGAGGCGAGCGAGGACGAGAGCCCAACTGTGCTGGACACGTATGCCAACACGTCGTCAGCGGGATCGATCATTGCCTTTCACAAGCGCTCGCAGGATTTCAAGGCGGGCGACAAGGGGCTTATCTGCTCGTTCGGCGCCGGGTATTCGGCCGGGACAGTGTTCGTGGAGAAGATGGCCTAGGATGTTACGCCCTCATTTTGGGGAATGCCGGCAGCCTGCACGGCTCTTCGTCTTTGCGTTTCGCACAGATGGCGTCGCAGGTGATTGAGATAGAACGCTCGCAAGCGTAGGCTGCCACCAAAGACCAGATATAAGTCGATGGAGGACCACCCATGGCTGCTGACACGGCGGAACTGCCGCCATTCCGCCCCTTGCCCTACAAGGGGCCGAATATCGAGGCGATCCGCGGCGAGGGCGGGGTGGTATACCTGCGCTCGCGTGAGCCGATGGGCCCGGTCGGGCGGACGATCCCGCATATCCTGGATGAGCGTGCAGGGGTCCATCCCGATAGGGCGTGGCTCAAGCAGCGGCTTCCCAATCATGGTCCATGGCGGCAGGTAACGTACGGCGAAGCGGCCAGGATCACGCGGTCGCTGGCGCAGGCGCTTCTGGATCGTGGGCTGGGGCCGGATGCACCGCTGCTGATCCTGTCAGCGAACTCGATCGAGCATGCGCTGATGTCCCTGGCGGCTCAGCGGATCGGTGCGCCAGCAACGCCGATCTCGCCAGCCTATTCGATCATGTCGACGGACTTCGCCAAGCTGAAGCACTGCTTCGCCGCAGTGAAGCCGAAAGCGATTTTCGTGCAGACGATGGACCCGTTCCGGAAGGCCCTTGCGGCGCTGGATCTCACCGGCGTGTCGGTGATCTCGGCGGATGGTTCGGAAGGATCAGAGGCGTTCGCGACGCTTGCCGAAACGGCAGCCTCGTCCGTGGTCGACACGGCGATGGACTGGCTGGGGCCGGATGCAGTCGGCAAATACCTGTTCACGTCCGGCTCGACCGGCATGCCGAAGCCGGCGCCGCAAAGCCAGGGCCAGATGACCGCGCAGATCGCGGCGCGTGGCGGGATTGAACTGGCTCCGGAAGATCCCGACGAGATCGCCATGGCGCTCGACTGGATGCCGTGGAGCCACATCTCCGGCGGCAATGTGAACTTCAACAATGTTCTTTCGCTCGGTGGCACCTTTCACATCGACGAAGGACGGCCGATGCCCGGCCTGTTCCAGACCACGATCGCCAACCTCAAGGATGTGCGGCCACAATCCTTTGGCTCGGCGCCGATCGCGTTCGGCATGCTGGCCGAAGCGATGGAGGCGGACAGCGAGCTGCGCGACGCGGTGTTCTCGCGCATGCGGGCGTTCATCTATGGCGGTGCAACGCTGTCGGACGATGTCTATGAACGCATCCAGCAGTTGTCGATCCAGGCGACGGGCATGCGGATCCCGCTGCTGACCATGTACGGCGCAACCGAGACGCAGGGCGTGACGATGACGCACTGGATCCTGGAGCGCGTCGGCATGGTGGGCGTGCCGATGCCAGGGACGACGCTGAAGCTGGCGCCGGTCGGAAACAAGCTTGAGGTCCGGGTCAAGGGCCCGACCGTGATGCGCGGCTATCTCAACATGCCGGAGAAGAATGCGCAGGTGTTCGACGAGGAAGGTTTCTACTGCCTTGGGGACGCGGCGCGGTTCGAGGACCCGGAGCATCCCGAGAAGGGCCTGATCTTCGACGGGCGCGTGACCGAGGATTTCAAGCTGGATTCGGGCACTTGGGTGTCGGTCGGCACGCTGCGGCCGGATATCGTGGCGGCATGTGCGCCGCTTGTGTTCGACGCGGTGATCTGCGGGCAGGACAAGAAGTTCATCGGGGCGCTGCTGTGGCCCTCGCAGGCGGCGATGGCGGCCGCCGTGCAGGCTGCAGGCGGCGATGCAGCCAAGGCGTTTGGCGCGCTGACGATGCAGGTTGCCGAGAAGCTGAAGGCGTTCAACGCGGTGGCCGGCGGATCATCGCGGCGCGTCGGGCGGTTCAGAATGCTGACAACGCCGCCATCGCTGGATGCAGGAGAGATCACCGACAAGGGATATGTGAACCAGCGTGCGACGCAGGATTCGCGGCCGGCGGAAGTGGCCTCGCTGTTCACGGCGGAGGCAGGGCCGGGGGTGGTGCAGCTGTAGGCCTGCTGCACGGCCCTAGTCGCTAAGTGTGTCCTGGTGGTTCGAGACGTCCTTCGCCGGGCGTGGCCGAACGTCATCTCTCGACAGCAGCGCGCGCGTGTGCAGGATGACGCACGCGTCAATTGCCGGAGCTGCACATGTCTGTCCTCGATGTCGAACGTCCCGATTTCATGGCGGAGGAGGACATCCGCATGTTCGAGGATTCGGTGACGAAATTCTTCGAACAGCACGCCCCCGTCGAGCGCGTGGACAAGTGGCGCAAGGAGAAAGTCGTCGAGCGGGCGATGTGGACCGAGGCGGCCGAGGCCGGGCTGTTGGGCCTGTCGACGCCGGAGGAATATGGCGGCATGGGTGGCGACTATCGCCATGAGGTGATCCTCATGGAGCAGATGGGCCTGCAGGGCGTCGATGGCTTCGGCGCCTCGCTGCACAATGCGATCGTGATGCCTTATATCGTCCACTACGGCACGGAAGAGCAAAAGAAGCGCTGGCTGCCGCGCATGGCGTCGGGCGAGCTGATCTCGGCGATCGCGATGACGGAGCCGGGTGCCGGCTCCGACCTGCAGGGCATCAAGACGACGGCCAAGAAGTCCGGCAACGGATACGTCATCAACGGCTCGAAGACGTTCATCACCAACGGCCAGATGGCGAACCTTATCTGCGTGGTGGCGAAGACGGACCCGTCGAAGGGCGCGAAGGGGACGTCGCTGCTATTCGTGGAGACGGATGAAGTCGAGGGCTTTGAGCGCGGGCGCAATCTCAACAAGCTGGGCCAGCCAGCGCAGGACACGTCCGAGCTGTTCTTCAACGAGGTGAAGATTCCGGCCGAGAACCTGCTTGGCACGGAAGAAGGGCAGGGCTTCATCCAGCTGATGAGCCAGCTGCCGCAGGAACGGCTCAACATCGCGGTGCAGGCGATTGCGACGATCGAGCGCGCGCTGGAGCTGACGATTGCCTACGTCAAGGATCGCGGCGCATTCGGCAAGAAGATCATGGACTTCCAGAACACGCAGTTCACGCTGGCCGAGTGCAAGACCGAGGCGACAGTGGCGCGCGTGTTCGTCAACCACTGCATCGCGCAGCACCTGCAGGGCAAGCTTGATGCGGCCACGGCGTCGATGGCGAAATACTGGACGACGGATCTTGAGGGCAAGATCGTGGACCGCTGCCTGCAGCTGTTCGGCGGCTATGGCTTCATGGATGAGTATCCGATCAGCCGCATGTATCGCGACAGCCGCATCCAGCGCATCTATGGCGGCACGAACGAGATCATGAAGATCCTGATCGCGCGGACGTTGTAGGCCAGATGGATCAGGCTGCAGACTTTCTCGCCGAGACGGAGGCGCTGGCGGATCTGCTCGCGGCGTTGCCGGATGCGACCTTCGCGGAGGCGACGCAGTTCAAGGGCTGGACCGTCAATGACGTGATCCGCCACCTGCATTTCTGGAATCGCGCGGCGGGCCTGCAGCTGACGGACGAGGCGGAGCTGGTGCGGCTGCTCAGCGCAATTGCGGGCGCGGGCGGCATGCGCGCGGTGGAGCGGTCGACAGTTCCGGGGTCGGGGCAGGCGCTGCGTGCGGCGTGGCTGAAGACAGCGGGTGAGATCGCGGACATCTATGCGACGGCCGATCCCAAGGCGCGGCTGAAATGGGCGGGGCCGGACATGAGCGCGCGCTCGTCGATCACCGCGCGCCTGATGGAGACATGGGCGCACGGGCAGGAGGTGTATGATCATCTCGGCGTCGAGCGGATCGATCACGACCGGATCAGGAACATCGCGCATCTCGGCGTTTCGACATTCGGCTGGACCTATCAGGTGCGCCGGATGGAGTTGCCGCCCGTTGCGCCCTTCGTGCGGCTGACGGCGCCGTCGGGCGCGATCTGGACATGGGGCGAAGAAGGCGCGAGCGATTCGGTCACCGGCTCCGCTACGGAATTCTGCCAGGTCGTGACGCAGGTGCGCAACGTGGCGGACACCCGGCTGGTCGTGCGCGGGCCTGTCGCGACGCAGTGGATGGGTATGGCGCAGTGCTTTGCCGGCGCGGCCGAGCCGCCGCCAGCGCCGGGCTTGCGGTTCAGGAAGGCGAGAGCGGCCTGACGACGGCCTTCTCTTCTGTGCGAGCGTCGCGACCGTCATGCTTGCAGGGAGTTGCTCATGAGCGATCTGATCATCACCGAGCGTAAAGGCCATGTGACGCGGCTGACCTTGAACCGTCCGGCCAGCCTGAATGCGTTGTCCGACGCGATGTTGGCGGCGCTCACATCGGCGCTCGGCGGACTTGCCGATGATCGTGCGACGCGGGTCATCATTCTTCGCGGCACAGGCAAGGCGTTCTGTGCCGGGCATGATCTCAAGGAGATGCAGGCCGCGCGTCAGGCACCGGACAAGGGCGCGGCGTATTTCCTCGATCTGTTCACCCGCTGTGGTGCGGTGATGCAGATGATTCCCGCCTTGCCCCAGCCGGTGATTGCCGAGGTGCACGGGATTGCAACTGCCGCCGGCTGCCAGCTGGTTGCAAGCTGCGACCTGGCAGTGGCGGCGGAAGGGACGCGATTCGGCGTCAATGGGGTCAATATCGGCCTGTTCTGCTCGACGCCGATGGTGGCCTTGTCGCGCAATGTGTCGCGCAAGGCCGCGTTCGAAATGCTCACCACGGGGGAGTTCATCGACGCAGCGCGAGCACAGGAGCTGGGGCTTGTGAACCGCGTCGTTCCGGCGGCGGAGCTTTCCGGGGCGACGCTGGCGCTTGCGCAGGTGGTGGCCGGCAAGCTCACGGCGGCGGTGAGGATCGGCAAGCGCGCGTTCCACGAGCAGGGGTCCATGGGTCTGGCGGACGCCTACGCTTACACGGCGCAAGTGATGGCGGAGAACATGATGCTGGCCGAAACTGCGGAAGGCATCCAGGCCTTCATCGACAAGCGTCACCCAGAGTGGCGAGATCAATAGCGCGATGGCTGCTCCATCGTTCGACCGCCGTGACCTTGTCGGACCATTCGACATCATCGGTGATGTGCACGGCTGCTGCGACGAACTTGAAGAGCTGCTCACCTTGCTTGGCTACCGCGTCGGCTGGCAGGGCAAGGATGTCAGCGTGACGCCGCCTGCGGGACGCACGCTGATGTTTGTTGGCGACCTTGTCGATCGAGGGCCGCGGACGCCGGATGTGTTGCGGATTGCGATGAGCATGGCGGAGCAGGGGACGGCGCTGTGCGTAGAGGGCAATCACGACAACAAGCTCATGCGGTGGCTGTCGGGCGCGAATGTGAAGCCGGCGCATGGATTACAGGCGTCTATCGACCAGATGGCGGAGCAAGGCCCGGCGTTTCGCGCCTCTGCGCGGACCTTCCTGGCGTCACTACCGCCCTATCTCTGGCTCGATAGCGGGGCGCTGGTTGTGGCGCATGCAGGGCTGAAGAGCGAGATGATCGGCAAGGCAGGCGGCAAGGCGCGGTCGTTCGCGCTGTATGGCGAGACGACGGGCGAGACGGATGGCTTTGGCAATCCGGTGCGGCTTAACTGGGCGCTGGATTATCGCGGCGATGCGGCTGTGGTGTATGGCCATGTCGCGGGGCCGAAGGTTCAGGCGGTGAACAACACCTGGTGCATCGATACGGGCTGCTGCTTCGGCGGCGCGCTGACGGCGTTGCGCTGGCCGGAGCGCGATCTGATCAGCGTGTCGGCGCGGAAGGTGTGGTTCGAGCCGACGCGGCCGCTGGCTGATCGAATTCGATAGCTGATCTGGCTTGACGGCGTCTGGTTCGCAGTTTCCTGATGGGTAAAACATCAAGGGAAACGCGCCATGAAGACTCGCATCACGGAACTGTTCGGCATCGAGCACCCGATCATCCAGGGCGGCATGCACTATGTGGGCTTTGC
>JBMOGP010000001.1:0-30007 GCA_049318285.1 Hyphomonadaceae bacterium | reverse complement strand
GTGCCGTTTTGGCTCAGCGCGCTTGTGTTCGTGTGTGCGGTTCTGCCGCCCCTCGTTGGCATCTTCATGCGGGGCTCCACGTCGGGCGCGCAGGCTGTCGAAGTTGAATCAGCACTCTGGATCGCCCTCGCAACAGCGGGCGCGGCGAGCACGGGCGGCGTGTCGGCGTTGATCGTCATATACGGTGTTGCGATTGGTGTTGCCTGGGCGTCAGGCAGGGGGCGCTTGACGATCGAGATCGCTGGATTTGCGATCCTTGGCTTGACGATAGCCGTCGTCGCCGGTTCGAACGGGAGCTGGCTGCACGCGCATGACGCAATGATCCTGACCACAAGTTATGGAATGGCTGGCCTCGTCCTGCTCGCGGCGACTGCGATCATTGCAGCGTTGCGCGTCAGGGAGCCTCGGGAGCCGCTGCGCGTGGCGCCATTTGATGTGCATGATGCGACCCTTCGGGTTCAGCTGGAAATCCGGTTGCGCAAGGCTGCGCAGGTTGCGCTGGAAGCGCGGAAGGCAGCCGAAACGGCGAAGCATCAACTGGAAGCGCGCACGACTTTTTTCGCACAGACTAGCCACGAGCTCCGCACGCCGCTGAACGCGATCGTGGGATTCGCCGAAATGATGCGCAGCGGCGTGTTTGGCCCGCTGCCGGAACGGTATCAGGAGTATGCCGAGCTCATTCACGAGGGTGGGCGGAACCTGACCCTGATCATCGACGATGTTCTGGACCTCGCACGGCTCGAAGCAGGCAAGTACGAGATCTATCCTGAGATCGTGAGTCTTTCCGACCTCGCGGACGACGCCGTCCGGTTCATGATGGACGAGGCGCGCCGGAAGGGGGTCGACTTGGTGTGCGATGGTCCTGAGGATGCCGAGGCGTTCGCCGACTCGAAAGCCGTGCGCCAGATTGCGCTTAATCTGATCTCCAATGCCTTGAAGTTCACCCCGGCCGGGGGCGAAGTCGTCGTTGTTGCCGAGGAAGTCCCAGGCGGGTCTGTGCTTGCAGTGTCCGACACGGGCGTCGGGATCAGCCCCGAGGAGCTTAAGCGGCTGTCACGTGCGTTTGAGCAGGGCGAGGCCGGGAAGAAGCAGAAGGGCGCAGGACTTGGGCTATCAGTGGTGCGCGCATTTGCCGAACTGCATCGTGGAGCCCTTACGATCGAGCCCCGCGAATCTGGTGGAACCCGCATTGCGGTGTTCTTTCCGGAAGCGAATGCGACAAAGTCCTCTGCAAATCTCTGATTTTGCTGTCTTGCGCTTTTCTGGCGCATCTCCCCAAGCGGCGATTGCACTGATAGAAGCGTGAAAGCGGGGACGGCCCAGGGGGCGGCCATGACTGACGTATATGTTGCATACGCACGCCAGGACCGGGGTCGGCTCCGGGTGTTGGGCGAACTGCTCCGTCAGGAGGGCTGGGACAGCTGGATGGATCCGGCCGATAGTGTGCGGCGGTCCGAGTATCTGCGCTCGGAAGCTGCGACCGGGCTCTACAAGAACAAGCTGATCCAGGCGCGCATCGATGGCGAGGTGCCGCCGCGCCCGTTCGACGAGCTGGACACGGTGGACCTCAGCAAGTGGAACGGCGATCCGGACGATCCCAACTGGCGGCGGCTGACAGCGATGCTGCGCAGTTGCGCCGGTGATCGGGCCAAACTCCCTGCGGCTGTTGCGACCAGCGTCCACATCGGCGCTTCTGGCTCGGCGGCCTTGGCCGCCAGCGCGGCTGCGTAGTGACCTGCGAACATTGCCATCTCCCCCGTGCGCCCACGCTAAGCGAAGCGGCGAAATTCACAAGCCACCCTTCGCTCAGTCGAGCGCTGGCAAGAACAGGATCACGAACAGCGGCGCAGCGAGGACGATCGCGAACATCGCGATGGGGACGCTTGTGGGGATGTGCGCAAGTCGCAACATGGCGGGCACTCGTGTCGGGTCTCGGGAACAGTCTTCGATCAAGACCTTATGAATTCGTTTGCCCGGATTGATGCCCTTGCGCGACGCATCATGGCAGGACGAAAGAGGACGCCGACGCTGCGTTATGTTGCGCTGCAATGCTGACAGCTTCTGACACTGCGGCGTGATATCAGGCTTGCTGGTTTATGGAGGGTGAGATGGCGTCTTTGCCGCTGGTGGGTGGGTGCATGTGTGGCGCGCTGCGTTACGAGGTCAGAGCGGCGCCGGTGATGATCTACAACTGCCACTGCACGAACTGTCAGAAGATCAGCGGCTCGGCGTTCAACGTGTCGGTCATCGTGGCGGAGGCGTCGTTTCGATTGACCATCGGGGATCCGGCATATGTGGAGTGGGTGTCTGATCGTGGATCGACGCGGTGCGGCCTGTTCTGCGGCGCGTGCGGGACCCGGATCGTGAATGGCGGCGTCCCGTCGACGGGCGTGTACAGCCTGCGCGGTGGGACGCTGGATGACACGAGCTGGGTGCAGCCGGTGGGCGACACCTACACACGAAGCGCGCAGCCATGGGTGAGTTTTGTGGAGGGTGGGCTGCGCGCGGAGACAAGTCCTGCGGACTATGCGCCCTTCATCGCCGCGTACCGGGCGCAAGGGCGATTCTGAAGGCTTAGCAGTAATCGCAGTTGTAGCGTACTTTAGAGAAGTCTCGGCGGCGCGATCAGGTGTCGGTCTTGTCGTCACGTTCGCGCCTGGCGCCGTCGAGCTTGCGGATTTCAGCGTCCTTCTGCTTCGTGTCGCGCTGCTTTTCGCCCTTGGTGCGGCCAAAGAGGAGGCGGTTGGCTGTGGCGTCGGTTTCCTTCTGCTCGCGCGCCTTGCGCTTGCGGCGGTCGTTGAGGTTGACGATGTCGGCCATGGCGGGCGCCCGTTTGCGATTGAGCCCATCTTGCCTGCGTGCACGCAGCGATCAATGGCTCGTGCGACGACGGCCTGTGAAAAACCGTTGCTTCAGCGGTTCAATGGGCGGCTGGTGCTGTTGGTTTGGCGACAGGCGGGGGCGCAGAATCGGCTTTCGGGATCATTGCAAAGGCGCGGGCAGCGCGGAAGTCGCCGAGTTCGAATGTAACCTGCCGGACGGCCTGATCCTTGGCGCGCGGGGCGGGCATCAGGTTGACCTGCACAGCTTCGCGTGGATCGAGCAGTTCAAGCTGATCGATGGCGCCGGGTTCGAAGGTGAAGATCCAGATCGGCTCGCCGACCTCGTTCTCGCCAGCCAAGACCTTGCCTGCCCAGAAAAGGCGCGACGTAGCGCGCGGTGGCGCTGCAAGCTTGCCGTCCTTGCCGGACAGCGACCCGAACCAGGGGTCAGGCATTTTCTCGGTGTCGCGGAACATCAGCTGCGCCGAGGCAGGCGTCGCGCCGCGCGCAGGCATGGCCAGGGCGAGACGGAATTCATCCGGCTTCCCTGGCGTACGGCGCAGGCCGAAAATTAGACCCGACGCCTTGTCGGTCTGGCTGGTCGCCCACTTGTCGTGCTCAGAGCGCGAGGCGAGCCAGGTGGATCGGGCGGCGGGGTATTCGATGTAGCTGGTCTTTGCGAACTGGCGGAAACTGCTGCGTACGGTCGCAGCAACCGAGACGACGTCCGGATGGCCGCAGCCAAGGGACGTCGCGCGCTCGGACACTTCTGCGGCAAGGCGGGTCATTTCAGCGCGGCTCTGTTTGGCGCGCAGGAGTTCGCCCTCGACCTGGTACAGCCCCGAGCGGAGGGCGAGGCGTTCACCGTCGGAGAACAGGGCGCAGGCCTTGTCGGCGGCGCTGATCGCGACGCGTTCGAGCCAGGTGCGGCGCAGGGCTGCGGTGTCTGCCAGCGCGATGGGCGCGATGGCGAGGGGTAGGAGGGACAGGGAAAGCAGACGCGCCAGCATGAGAACACACTAGGCTGGCACGATTTAGGATGGGTTTACGGCCGGTCAGCCGTCTCGTGGCGGAGCTCCTTGGACACGGAAATGACGCCACAAACCAGCATGCCAAGGATCGCCGCGAGCACGTAGACGCCGATCCGCTGGGCCTCGGCGGTGGGTTGGCTGGCGATCACGATGGCGGTCTCGATCACGGCAATTGCCCAAATGGTTTACGCGGTACTTCCAAAATGTCTGCAAACGAGGCGCCAGCTTGCCGATTTGTGGTAAAAGCGCGCGATGCCTCGCGAGATTCCTGCCCATATCTGGGTTTCGGCCCTGTTGCGCCGCGCCACCAGCGCCGGCGCGTTCGCCACCATCGTCCATCGCGGGGACGAGGACCGCGGCGATGTGATGGTCAAGGTGACCCGCGCCAGGGGTGAGGCGCAGCTGTATGCGCCGGCGTTCAATCCGGAGGGGCCGGGCATATTCGAGCGGCTAGGGGCCGATGATGAGGCGGGGGTGGATGCGCTGATCGCAAAGCGGCGAAGCGCGGACCGCGACCTCTGGGTGATCGAGATCGAGGATCGGGACGGGCGGCACTTCCTGACCGAGCCTATGCGCGAAATGCCGTGACCCTCGCCGTTGGGTTGGCGCAATCAGCGGGTTTCACAAGCGGGTTCGGCTGAGAAGACCTTCCGGTCAGGTCGAGGGAGGCGTGGTTTCGGCGAGGCCCGGTCGCGCAAGCATTGTGGCGAGCCACGCGCGCAGGGCTGGTGCATCGGCGTCCCAGGCGAGATCGGCGTGGCGGAAGTCGACATAGGCGAGCGCACAGGCGAGCGCGATGTCGCCAAGGTCCGGTTGCGGACGGTCGGGGATGTTGGCGTCGAAGTGCGCGACGGCACGACGGATGGCGCTGGTCCAGCGCGTGTTCCAGTCAGTCGAGCGCTGCGGTTCGGGGCGGAGGCGCTCCATCGTGCGCTGGAAGGCTGCGTCGGCGATGCCGTCGGCCAGCGCCTCGCGCGTGCGACAGTCGATGCGGGCGGCGGCATCCGTTGGGATGAGGTGGGGGTCTGCCGTCTGCGTGTCGAGGTATTCGCAGATGACGCGGCTATCGACGATGCAGCGGCCATCCGGAAGGACGAGCGCGGGAACTTTGCCGAGTGGGTTGGCGGCGTGCAGTTCGGGCGGATTGGACATAGGCGAGGCGGGGATGATGCGAAGCTGCGGAGCAAGCCCCTTTTCGATCGCGACGACCCGGCATTTGCGGGCGTAGGGCGAGGTCGGCGAGTAGAAGAGGTTCATGGTCAGCTCCTGCTGGAACCGCGGGAACTTACAGCATGTTGAACTTGGGATCCTAGCCGCAGTAGACCTTTCCGGCGCTCCCCTGTATGCCCCCGCCCCATGGCCCTGACACCCCAAGAAGAAGCAGCGCGGCGGCGCACGTTTGCGATCATTGCGCACCCGGACGCCGGCAAGACGACGCTGACGGAGAACCTGCTGCTGGCGGGCGGCGCGATCCGAATGGCGGGCGCCGTGAAGGCGCGCGGCGAGCGCCGTCGCACGATGTCGGACTGGATGAAGATCGAGCGCGACCGTGGCATCTCGGTTTCGGCGTCGGTAATGACTTTCGAGTATCAGGATTGCGTCTTCAACCTACTGGATACGCCGGGCCACGAGGATTTTTCGGAGGACACCTATCGCACCCTGACGGCAGCAGACTCGGCCATCATGGTGCTGGACGCCGCGAAGGGCATCGAGCCGCAGACGCTGAAGCTGTTCGAGGTATGTCGCCTGCGGGATATTCCAATCATAACCTACATCAACAAGATGGACCGCGAGGCGCAGGACCCGTTCCAGCTGCTCGACGAGATTGAGCAGAAGCTGGCGATGACGGCATCGCCCCTCTACTGGCCGCAAGGCTCGGGCGATCGCCTGCGTGGGATGCAGGACCTGCGCAATGGCGAGTTCATCACCTACCAGCGTATCGTGCAGCATGACGGATCGGTCGAGTTCAAGACTGAGCGCGTCGGCAAAGATCGCCTTGTTGAGATGATGGACGCAGCCGAGCAGGCGGAGATGGCCGAGCAGGCGGAGATGGCGGCGGGCGTATGCAAGCCTTACGACCATCAGTCCTACCGCGAGGGTCACATGACGCCGGTGGTGTTCGGCTCGGCGCTTCGGCATTTCGGGGTGAAGGAATTGCTCGACACGATCTGGCAGGAGGCGCCTGCGCCGCGGGTTCAGAAGGCGAAGGTGAAGGGCAATCCCGCCTCGGTGGGGCCGGAGAACAAGGAAGTCACCGGCTTCGTGTTCAAGATCCAGGCGAACATGGATCCCAACCATCGCGACCGTATCGCGTTCTTCCGCATGGTATCGGGCAAGTTCCAGCGGGGCATGCGATTGAAGACCGTGTCTGGCAAGCAGATCGGCATCACATCGCCGGTGATGTTCATGGCGCAGGACCGCGAGATTGCCGACGAGGCGTTTGGCGGCGATGTGATCGGTATTCCGAACCATGGACAGCTACGGGTTGGTGATGCGCTGAGCGAAAGCGGAAATGTTCAGTTTGCGGGCATTCCGAATTTTGCACCTGAAATCCTGCGCCGTGTGCGCACCAAGGATCCTATGAAGTCCAAACACCTGCGCAAGGCGCTGGAAGGGCTGGCGGAGGAAGGCGTCACGCAGCTGTTTACGCCGGAGATTGGCTCGGACATGATCGTGGGTGCGGTCGGCCAGCTGCAGATAGAGGTTATGGCCGAACGGATCGCGACGGAGAACAATCTCGAAGTCCTTTTCGAGGCGAGCCCATGGGCGGCGGCGCGCTGGCTGGCAAGCGAGGACCGCCCGAAGTTCGATGCCTTCCTCGAGACCAACCGCAGCACGATAGCCAAGGACCTCGATGGCGCTCCCGTCTTTCTTGCCAAGAACGCGTGGGATGTCGGCTATGTGTCCGACAGGAACCCGGCGATCCGGTTCACCAAGACGAAAGAGCGGGTCTAGGCCCCGTATTTCCGCCGCGCCCACCACGACGCCACGATGGCGGCGACTATGAAAGCCACGCCTGTGACGCTCATGAGGCCTTGCAGGTTGCGGGTTATGAGGTCGCCGCCGATAGCTGAGCCTGACGCCTGTCCGAGATAGAGCACAGACGTGTTGAGGGCGACAGAGGCCGAGGCGAGCGCTGGCGCCACAGAGATCAGCCGGGCCTGTTGCATCGATATGCCGGCGCCGAAGCCGAGGCCCCAGATGAAGACGCTGGCGAGAGCAAAGGTCAGCGTGGCCGAAAAGATAGACCAGCCGATCAGGCCTGTCGCCATGGCGAAGAGGCAGATCAGGTGCATCCGCGCGGCGCCGATGGATGAGACCAGCCGTGCTGCGAGGATCGATCCCATCAATCCTGCAGCGCCGGAGAGGCCGAGGGCGAGAGCGACGCCTGATGAGTCTGCAAGGCTGGCCCGACGCAGCTCTGCGGCGAGATAGGGGTAGAGGGTGAACTGGCCGGCAAGCTGTAGCGAGGTGGCGGCGAGCAGGGTGATAATGGCGGGGCGAGTAAGGACATCACCCCACATGCGGAGCGATATGCGGTTGGCGTAAAGCTTCGCAGGCATCAGCGCGATGACGCCGGCTGCAGACATGAACGCTGCAACAGCGATGCCGGCATAGATGGCGCGCCAGTTCAGCGCCTCGCCGATAATGCTCATGAAGGGGATCACGACGGCCGTGGCGACGGCCCAGCCCATGAAGACGAACGCGACAGCGCCGGCACGGCGATCTTCCGGAACCATCAAGGCGACGGCGCTGGCCGCCTGCGGGGTGAAGATAGCGGCGCCGCCGATCATGACCAGACGCGTGATCATCAGCGTTGCATAGTCGGGCGCGAAGGTGGAGGCCGCGTGGCCAGCTGCGTAGAGCAGGAGCGAAGCGGCCAGTAAAGTGCGGCGATCGATGCGGTTGGTGAAGAAGCCGAAGGCCGGCGCACCGATGCACAGGACGACGGCGCCCCACCCGATGAGCGCGCCGATAGCGACGGTGCTCACGCCAAGGTCGGCTGTCATGGCGTTGATCATTGCGGCGGGAGCGAGAACGCCAGAGCCGATCACGATGTTGCCAAGGAAGAGGAAGATCAGTGCGACGCGTATGTTGGCCGGCTTTGCAAGACGCTCGGCGTCAGAGGTCGCAACTGGCGGCACCTGCATGCTGTATCTCTTTCCTGCCGATGCGCCACGCAGCTGTGATCGCGGACTTGGTGTGTCTGGCGTTAGACTGTCAGGACAGCTGACCTGATGATGTGGTCAAGGCAGCGTCAGCGATGGGGGCGGGCTGACGCGGCCATCGGGGCGGGCCTTGGCTAGCATGCGCTGGAAGGCGGGGCGGGCTTCGACCTTTCTCTGCCATGCCGCGATGTTCGGATACTTCGCCGGGTCTGCGACGTTCATGCGGATGGCGTAGCTGATCGGGAAGACCATCATGATGTCGGCAGCGGTGAATTGCGTCCCGCCGAACCAGGGGTGCTTCGCGAGATGGTCTTCGGCGAAGCGCATGGCGCGTTGACCATCGGTTTCATTGCCGCGTGGGGCCTTGCCGTCGGTTGCGCGGGCGACGCGATAGTCGGCCACGGCGTCAGAGGCGAGCGTGCCTTCGGCGTAGTGCATGAAGCGGAGGTGGCTGGCATAATCGGGCGAGCTGACCTCCGGGACGAGGCGGCCGCCGCCGTGCCGCTCGAGTAGGAATTCGAGAATTGCACCGGACTCTACCAGCAGCTCGCCATTGTAGAAAACGGTCGGCGCGACGCGCATGCCGGGGTTGACGGCCTGGATGTCGGCGAATGAGCCGGCGACGTCGCCACGGCGGAACTTCAGTTCATATGCCAGGCCCAACTCCTCGCACATCCAGACAACGCGCTCCGAGCGGCGGCCTTCGGCGTGATAGATGACGATGCTGGGAGCGGCGGCTCCTGTTGCCGATTGCACCGCCGGCGTCGTGCAGGCCTGCGGCATGGCTGCGAGCACAAGGGCTAGCAGCAGGGTGCGGGCTGGTTTCAGGATGGTCTCCCCGTGAGTCCGTGGTCTTTTTGGCTGGTTGACGTTAGGCTATCACTGTTCGCGCAGCGGTCCACGTCTGCTGCTGACACATCCTCGGCCGGAGGGGTCTGGCACTGATGGCTGCGTCTGTAAGCGGCAGTGTCTGCAGCATTCCGGGCAGGAGTTTACCGATAATCGAATTCTGGACCAATGCCATGGGTCGCGGGCAGATCGCGTACTGGATGCTGGAGGAGCTGGGCCTGCCCTACACGACCAGCTGGCACGATTTCGGACCTGGTGGAAACAAGAGCGTCGACTTCCGGGCGGTCAATCCAATGGGAAAAGTGCCGACGATCCGCCATGACGGGAAGGTCGTGACGGAGGCGGCGGCTATCTGCCTGTATCTTGCCGACGTATTTCCGCCGGCAAAGTTGAGACCTGCAGGCGCAGCGGAGCTGGCCGACTACGACCGCTTCGCACTGTTTGCGGCAGGACCAATCGAGTAGGCCGTTACGGCACGGGCGCTGGGATGGCAGGCGCCGGAGGGGCGCGATGGCATGGCGGGCTTCGGATCGTTCGATGGCGCCGTGAGCGCCCCTCTCCCCCAGGCTCCACAGAAGCTATGCGAGCGGTTAGGAGCGAGCAATTGCGTAAATGCTATCGGGCGAGAGGCCATCGCGCATCCGGGCGAAACTCGCCGGAAGCCATATCCCCGAGACCTGCCTATGCCGCGTGCGTGTTGATGTTCTTCGCACGGACCTTCCAGAATCGCAGCGCGCGCTGGGCGGCGGCGACAGGCACGAGTTCGTAGATCTGCCCATACTCCTCAGTTTTGCTCAGGCCGCCTCCGCCGTTGCCGATGATGATACAGATCGTTACGAACAGGCCGCGATCGAAGCCCGCGCCACGGCAAAGCATCGCCAGAGCGTCGAGGTCCTGCGTATCCAAGAGGCGCTGGCCGAGTTCGAAATCTATGTCCACCAGCTGGGCGAACGCGATCAGGAAAGCGGTGTGCCGTTCTTCACGCAGCAGTTGAACCAGCACAGCCGGTTTCAACGCGCCCGCTTTTGTCAATTCGGAGATGTGTTCCTTGGCGTGTGGGTAATCGAGCGGCAGGGCGCCATAGGCTGCCGACAGGTGTGTACGGCTGACTTCCAGCGCGGCTTCGAGTTCGGCGGGGGAAACGCCGTGGAATTTCCGCATGATCTCGCGGCGCAGGTCATTCTCGACACGCAGATAGACGTTGTTCAGCATATCAATCGGGACATTTGCGTTGCGCACCAAGGGGGCGTGCAGCACAGGGCTTGTCTCGGCGCGTTCGGCGACGCGTCCGTAGGTCTCGCGGTCGATCTTGGCGGCGGTGTTCTGCAGCAGCGAGACCACGACGTGATCCTCGCCCTTGTTCACAAGGGCGCTGGACACCTTCTCGCCGATGTCCGACCGCTTCGTCACGGCCATGAGGTGGTCCTGCGATTTCTTGTCGATCACTTCGAGAACATCACCTTCGGTGAGCGCGCGCGACCGCTCCAGCACCGGGCGGGCGACCTCGATCTCATCCATGGCCAGGCGGCGGGCCGTATGACGCAGGGGTGCGACGGTGTCAGCGATCTTGCGCGACAGCTCAATGCGAACTTGCGTTTCAAGGTCGGATGCGACGGCGGCGACGATCTCGTCGAATAGTACTGCTTCCTTTTCCGAGCGGTCGCTCGGCTGGGCCAGGAAGACATCCGTGATCTGGCGCAAGAGTTCACGCCGCTTTTCACTCGAACCTTCCTTGGCAAGGTCGAGCAGCAGCGCGAAATTGGTGGCGTTGGCCGGCATGCCGAAATCCCCTGAGAAGGAAAACACTAACGCTGCACGGTTAAGAAACCGCTTGCTGCTGCTGCGGAATTTGTTGACCCGATCCTCAAAACCGGTCGGCGAGCGCCTTTCCGCGAGCTCAACCCCTGGCCAGCGCCTCGCGCTTTTCTTCCAGCGTCATCCATTCAGCTTCATGCGCCGCAAGTTCGGCTCGCGCCGCCACAAGCCGGTTGGCGCGCGCATGGAACGCCTTCGGATCCTTGGTAAACAGGGCAGAGTCAGCCATTTCGTCCTCGAGCCGCGTGATCTCGTCCTGGCGCTCCGGCATCAGGCGTTCGAGTTCGTCCAGCCGCCGCGCCTCTTTGTAGCTTAGCTTGGCAGCCGGTGGTTTTGTCGCAGGCGTGATCGGGGGCAGCGTCTTGTGGGCTGTACGCCGCGATGTCGCCGACGTGGCGCCTGCCTGGGCAAGGTAATCGGTATAGCCCCCTGGCGTTTCCAGCCAATGCCCGCCGCCCTGCGGGGTCAACACGGAAGTAACCACATTGTCGATGAAGGCCCGGTCGTGGCTTACCAGTAAGAGCGTGCCGTCATACTCGGCGAGCATGTCTTCCAGCAGGTCCAGCGTCTCGATGTCGAGATCATTGGTTGGTTCGTCGAGGATCAACAGGTTGGACGGCTTGGCCAGCGCGAGCGCCAGGGTGAGCCGGTTGCGTTCACCGCCCGACAGCGCGCCGACGGGCTGGTGCAGTTGCCGGCTCTCGAACAGGAAGTCCTTGGCGTAGGCGGCGACATGCTTGGGATAGCCGCGCACAATGATCTGGTCCCCGCCAAGCGGTGCCAGCGTGTTCCAAAGCGTGTTCTCCGGGATCAGCGTGGCCCGCGTCTGGTCGAGATAGGTGATGTCCAGAGTCTTTGCGAGGCGCAGGCTGCCGCTGTCCGGTTCGATCTGGCCCAGCAGCAGACGCAGCAGCGTCGTCTTGCCTGCGCCGTTCGGGCCAACGAGACCAAGCCGATCGCCACGCATGACACGCAGAGACAGATCGTTGACGATGGGCAGCACGCCGCTCGACGTCTGGAACTGCTTGGTCAGTCCCTTGGCCTCGATCACCAGTCGTCCCGACTGCGCGCCGGAATCGATGGCAAGCGTCGCCGCGCTCGCAGCGTCGTTGAGCGCAATGCGGCGCTGCAACTTCTCCGAGCGCATGTCATGCAGCTTGCGTACGCGGCCCATATTGCGCTTACGGCGCGCCGTTACGCCGCGCGCCATCCAGCGCTCCTCGGCCCTCAGCTGAACGTTGAGTTTGTCGAGCGCCTTCTCCTCGTCGGCTTCGACGGTCTCGGCCCACTCCTGGAAGGCGGTGTAGCCTTTGTCCATCTGGCGCACGACGCCCTGGCGCAGCCACGCGACCGAGGTTGACACATTCTCCAGAAAGCGCCGGTCGTGGCTGACGATGAGAGCTGCGCCGCGAAAGGCCTTGAGTTCCTGTTCCAGCAGTTCGATGGCCGGGACGTCGAGGTGGTTTGTCGGCTCGTCCAGTAGCAGGATGTCCGGGTCATGTGCGAAGGCGTGAGCCAGGGCGATCCGGCGTGACTGTCCGCCCGATGCCTTGGTGAGATCGAGATCGAACGGAACGTCCCACGCGCCAAGTTCTGATTCCGCGCGATAGAACATGTCCGGATCGAGCCTGTCTGAGACATAGTCCAGGGCGGTGGCATAGCCGGCGAAATCCGGCTCCTGCAGCAGGTGGCGCGCAACGACGCCCGGCTGCATGAAGACCTCGCCATCGTCCGGCTCCAGCGCCCTGCCAAGGATGCGCATCAGGGTCGACTTGCCCGCGCCGTTGCGTCCCACCAACGCCATCCGCTCCCCGCGCGCCAGCGCAAGGTCGACGCCCGTGAACAGGGGTGCAGCGCCCAGCGTAAGCATCACGCCGCGAAGAACAGCAATCGGAGGTCCGGCCATGCGCGCATAGACAGGAAGAGGAGCGGGAGGTCAAGTCGTGGTATGGAAGGACTGGCTTAGGTCAGCTCGACATTGCCGGATCCGCCGAGGCTGGGCGATTTGCCGGTCTTGGCTCTTGCCAGCATGGCGATGATGCCCGCCATCCGGTTCGGCGCTTGCCAGTAACGGGCGTGGTGCGGCGTGAGGTTGATGACGCGTATGCTGGGGTCTTTTGCGCTGTCTCAGAATGCCTTGGCCCAAGGGGTCCGCAGCTTGCGGATCTTGTCGCGGTCATGGGTCGCGACAGCTTGCCCATCGATCGCAGCCCCGTCGTTTCCGTCGACGTCGGCGAAGCTGAGCGACACGTGCGGTTTGGCGTTGATCTCGTCCATCACGCGCTGCCAATCGGTCATGAAGTAGTTTCTTCCGACGTCGGGTTCCGGGGGTGCCTGCAGCGGGCGGCCTTCGGGTCGACCGTGCTTGTGCGTGACGACCATGGCAAAGATCACCTTTACAGCATTTTCCACACGGCCGCTGGGTAATTGTGGCGCCTTTCCGACATGCATTGCTCCATCGGCCGACCCTTGCTCGGAAATGCAGGGTTCGAGCAGGTGGGTGCATCGGCGGGCGAGCGCGTCGCTTTATTCTGAAATGTTCTTGCGCGAGAGCGTCCCCGCCTCAACCTCGTTCTCGCTGAAACGCAGGTTGTCCCACTGCTTTCGCGAATAGGCGTGCGTCTGGTCAGAATAGTTCGGCGAGTCTGGGTTCACTGATTGCGAGTAAGTGAGCATGCCCTGGCTCCTGGGACCGTCGGGCGTGAACTCGACCGTCATGATCCAGCTTGAGCCGTGACGGATGCTGGTCCAGCCAAGTTCGGGCTCAAGGCTTTCCACTGTGATCACGTTGAAGACGCCCTCCGGGCCGGCGCCGCCATGGATCGGAATCCGTTCGCCGTTTCGTGTCTCGCGCTGGATGTCGCCAAGGCGCGCATCGAGGGGGATGCGCAGCTCGGCCAAGCGATCGACCGCCTTGCGCAGCGCCTCGGTCACTTTCGGGTTGGCGACATCGAGCGTGTTCGGCGTGTTGACCGGGTCGGCTGGATTGAAGGGGACCTTGAACTGCAGCCCGCCATTCTCGGCGAATAGATGGAACAGGTGCGCGCCGCGGCTCTCGAGGTTCACCTTCATGTCCCAGGCCGCAAGAGCGGAGCAGGCGGGGCCAAGCTTTCCCTCGTTCAGCGACTTGCAGTGCTTCACCAGATCGTCGCGCGTCATCTCTGCGCCGAAGTGGCGGTTCTGGTAGAGGGCCCCCTGCAGAGTTTCCAGATTGAACTTCGATCCGGGCAGGCCGTCGCTGCCCGCGACGCGGTCGTTGACGATGTCGATGCCGAGCCGCGTGCGGATCGATCGCGCCGTCGCTTCATCGCCGAAGATGGGGCTGAAGCCAGCCAGTGGCCGGTTCGGGTTGGTCAGCCAGTGGCTATCATTGCTCTGGCTCACATAGTCGGATCGGAACAGGTGTGGCGTGCTGTTGGCGCCGAACACGCCAGGGGCGGTGGCGTCGCGATCTGTCGCCCAGTCGCATGCAGAGGTCGAGCCATCGAGCACAGGCACGCGCGTTTCCGCCCACTGCTTTTTCGCAAGATCGGACTTTGCACAACTGTCACCAAGCGCCTTCGAGACGTTCGGCATCATGCCCATGTCGCCGAAGAAGGTCTCACCCCCCGCGTCCACGGCTGTCGTATTGAATCCCGTCGCCTGATACTTGCCGAGAGCGGCCTTCAGCTCCTGCACATTCTTCGCTTGCCACAGCGCGATGTACTGGTCAGCCGAGCGAATGCCCTGGGGAATGTTGCGCAGTGCGTAAGCCTGCGTCTTCGTCCACGGGAAGGCCTGTGTTTCGACCACTGCGCCGAAGCGTGTCGTATAGAGCGAGCGCGTCACGGGCGTCTCGTCCTTGACCTCGACTGTGACGTCAAGCCTTGTCATCGGGGTGGAGACGCCGTCATAAATATAGCGCGTCGGATCGTTCGGATCGAGCGTCAGCTCGAACATGCCATAGCGGCGCGCTGTCGAGACGGTGTGCGTCCACGCGATATGCTCGGTGTGACCGATACCGACCGAAGCGTTGCTGACGAGGCCGGCGCCGACAACATTCAGCTTGCCCGGAATGGTGAGGTGCATCCGGTAGAACCGGTTCATGCCGTCCCAGGGATAGTGCGGGTTGCCCAGCAGCATGCCGCGCCCGGACTGCGTCACGTCTTTCCCGAGCCCGTAGGCATTGCTGCCGAGCTGCGTGGTCTCGATAAAGGGATCGTCCGCGATTGACGCCTGATTGCCCGCGCCCGGCGGCTGCGCGCTCACCACGCCGTTGAGCTGCGTGATGACTTGTCCGGCAAGCTGATGCCGCCAGTAGTCAGTCTCGGTCAACTCCCGCACCCAGCCAGCATGCCTGCAGCGTGGGTCCGTGATGTTCGCGATGCCGGTTTCGCGCACATAGCGCGAGAAACCAGCGGCGTAGCCGCGCGCCATCGCACGAGCATCGGCGCTGGGCGTGTCGGGTGAGTTGGCTGGTCCGTTGAGAAGTTTCTCGAGCTCGCCGCTGGCGATCAGGCGCTTGTGGTAGAGGTCACTGTTGAGATTGGCGTCGTTCTCCCCCCGACCCAGGAATTTCGTGCGCTCGCCCGACACAGTGAGAAAGCGCTCGGCTATCTCGCAGACATTGTCCTCTGCTGCTGCATAGCCCAAGCCGTAGCCAAGCCCGGCATAGTCGTCCGCCTTGATATGCGGCACGCCATAGGCGGTACGCCGGATTTCAGCCGACATGCCCGCATCGACAGCCCCAGGTGCGCCGATGCACGAGGCTAGCAGAGCGACGGCCGCAACGCCGCTGAGCAGTCTTGTCGGCATGGTTTCCTCCTCGTTTCCTTTAACGGATGGGGCGCTTTGGGGGGCCATTCGTCAAGCGCGTCAGTTTCGGTCGGCGATGGCTGTTGCCATTCCACTCCCGTTCATAATCCTTCATGTAGGGCTGAGAGACGGGAGGACTGGATCATGTCTGATCATACAAAGCGTCATCGCCGGGTTGCCGGGCTCGCCGCCGCAGTTTCTGCGATCGCCCTGCTTGCCGCATGTGAAACCGGCCCGACCCCGGAAGAGCTTCACCGGATGGACTGGAGCCAGGCGGCCCGGATCGACACCCCGCCAGCCTATGCGGAATACATGCGTGTCCACCCCGATGGACAGTATGTCGTCAACGCCCAGCGCCGCACGGACGAACTGATCCGCATCGAAGCGGAAGCTTACACGTCGGCTAAGCGGGCGGATACGGAAGATAGCTACGTTGCCTACCTCGCCCGCTTCCCTTGGGGCGCGAACGCCGAGGTGGCTGATGCACGCCGCGCCGTCCTGGCCGCTCCCCGCCTCGCCGCCGAAGAGAAGGCCGACTGGGCGGAGGTTCGCGCCATGGATCAGATCGAAAGCTACGAAGTCTTCCTCGATGACTGGCCGCGCGGCGCCAATGCCGCCAATGCGCGTGCGCGTCTGGATGTTCTGTGGAAAACCGACCAGGGCGCCTTCGTGAAAGCGAAGCGCTCTGGCACGCCCGTCGAGATCGAGGAGTTCATCCGCGCCTATCCGCGGTCGGAATGGGTCGACGAGGCGCGTATCGAGATCGACCTGATCTACCGCCGCGACGACGAGGCGTGGCGCCGCGCGCTCGCCGACAACTCGATCGGGGCCTACGACTTCTACCTTCAGTCGCAGCCTTGGGGTCGCTGGCGCGTGGAAGCGTCGCGCCAGATCTCGGACCTTCGCGAACGTGATTACGAGGCCTGGCGCTACGCGGCCATGATGGACGATATCTGGGCTTACGAAGAGTATCGCCGAATGTACCCCTGGGGCGTGTGGTACGACACGGCATGGCAGCGGCTCGACTGGATCCGCGGCGGGCGCGGTTATGGCTGGAACAGTTACCACGACCATCACTGGGATCGCGGCTGGCGCTATGGTGGGGGCGATGGCCTGCCCTGGGCGCGTGAGCGCGATGACCGCGACAAAAACAACGCGCCGAAAACCTATCCACCGCTGTTTAGCGGACAGAAGCCGCCGCCTGGCGCGACGCCGCCGCCTCTACAGTCAACCCCGCCTCCGCCGGCTTCGGCAGGCGGCAACCGCTACAATCGGCCGCCCGCAGTTTCGCCGCCGCCTCCGCCGGCTGCGTCGTCGCTGTTCCGGAATCCGAGTTCGTCGCCGCCTGCGGCGTCTGCCCTGCCTCAGGTTCGGAACTCCAGCCCTCCGCCCCCTTCCGGGGGAAACAGGTACAACCCACCTTCGCAGGCTTCATCGCCGCCGCCTTCGCGGGTGACGGCGGACGCAGACGATGCGGGGGCAGGGAAAAATGAAAATTAGTTTGGGATCCTACTGCGTCTGAGGCATTGCAGCCGGGCGGGTGCGCGCTACGTGACATGCCAAGGCGTGATGCTATGTGGGGGTGGGGGCGGCGACATACGTATCGCCCCTGGAGGCTGACGGCACGAGCATGGCGACGCACGCAGTGAGCAGCCCGCTCATGAAATGGGGCCCGCCGATCTTCAAGACCGTGGGGACAGCCGCCGCCGTGGGCCTGATCACCTTCGGCTTCCTCTGGAACTCGTTGTTCGCCCAGATGCCCGCACTGCCCGACCGCGAAACGCTTTGGACGCTGAACCGCGAGCCTGCGGTGGAATTCATCGACACCCAGGGCCAGACCATCGCCGTGCGCGGCTTCAGATACGGCCGCGCCGTCTCGGCCAAGACGCTGCCGCCGCACGTCACCAACGCCTTCATCGCCGCCGAAGACAAACGCTTCCGCGAGCACACTGGCGTCGACATGTCGGCGATCATGCGCGCCATGCTGGCCAACGCCCGCGCCGGCCGCACGGTGGAGGGCGCCTCCACGATCACGCAGCAGCTGGTCAAGAACCTTTTCCTGACGCCGGACCAGACGATCAAGCGCAAGGCGCAGGAAGCCCGCCTCGCCGGCGACCTCGAACGCCTTCTGAGCAAGGATGACATCCTCGACCTCTACCTCAACCGCATCTATCTCGGCGCGGGCGCATGGGGCGTCGACGCGGCCGCGCACACCTTCTTCAACAAGGCGCCGGCCGACCTGACGATCGCCGAAGCCGCGATGCTCGCCTCCTTCCCAAAGGCGCCCTCGCGCCTCGCCCAGCAGGCCCAGAGCACCAGGGCAAAGGAGCGCCAGGCCTACGTGCTCGACCAGATGATCGAGGCCGGTTTTATCACGAAGGCTGCGCGTGACGAGGCTGCTGCACAGAAGCTGGTCTTCGCCACGCCGAAGTCAGACCCTTTCACCAGCCACGCGCTGGACTACGCGATAGAACGCGTCGCTGACCTTCTGCCCAATCCGCCGCCCGACATGGTCATCAAGCTCTCGCTTGACATGAAGCTCCAGCAGGCGGCCCAGAAGGCCGTCGAGAATGGTATCTCCTCAATGGGCCGGGATCGTCGCGCCTCGGAGGGTGCTGCGATCCTGGTCGACAACGCCACCGGCGCGATCCGCGCGATGGTCGGCGGGCGCGACTACAGGAAATCCAAGTTCAATCGCGCCACGCAGGCGCGGCGGCAGCCGGGCTCGGCGTTCAAGATGTTCGTTTTTGCCGCAGCCCTGGAAGATGGCCTAACCCCAGGTACTGTGCGCTTCGACATGCCGGTGACGATCCAGAACTGGCGCCCGCGCAACTACGGCGGCGAGTATCGCGGTGCCGTCACGCTTTCCGAAGCGCTGGCTGAATCGCTCAACACGGTTGCGGCGCAGGTCGGCTACGAGATCGGTATTCCAAAGGTGACCGCGCTCGCTCACGAATTCGGCATCACGTCGGACCTGCACAACTTCCCTTCCATCACGCTCGGCTCGGATGAGGTGACGCTCTACGAGATGGTCGCGGCCTTCGGCGTGCTCGCCAAGGGCGGCCTCAAGATATCGCCCTACATCATCGAGGAAATCCGTAACTCGAAGGGCGATCTTCTTTATTCAAATCCAGTCGCCCAGTCGCCGCGCATCTATCCCGAAGACCTCGCCGCCCAGATGAACGGAATGCTCAGCCGCGTCGTTGTGAACGGTACGGGCGGCGCGGCGCGCTTTGGCGGCTGGGACATTGCGGGCAAGACCGGAACCAGCCAGGAATGGCGCGACGCCTGGTTCCTCGGATACACCACGCGGTTCGTCGGCGGCGTCTGGGTCGGCAATGACGACGACACGCCGATGGCGCGCATCACCGGCGGCGAGATGTCGGCGCGCATCTGGGCCAACATGATGCAGGTCGCCCACGCAGGCATCACGCCCGAACCTCTCCCCGGCGCCAAGAAAGCCGAGGAATACCTCTCCAACGAAGACATGGACCGCCTCAACTTCTACCGCCGCCTGTCGTCCGCGTTCGCGGCGGTGGAGGCGAGGGACGGGGGCCGATGATCCCGTCCCCATGGCTGGGCGGACGACATCTCGACGAAAAAGGCCCAGGAGAAGCGGTCTGCGCTGAACCAGGTAGCGGCGGCGGAGGGGCGGCAGGCATCCCCCGCCGCTAGAGCCCTCTCTGTCCGATTAGCCTACACCCCTTCGCTTTTGGCGAGGCAGCACTTCACCCTACCGCCCGGTGAATTTCGCCGCACGCTTCTCTACAAAGTGTGCGACGCCTTCCTTGAAGTCTTCCGACTTGAAGCTGGGGATCATGTCGCCGTTGGCGCTTTCGATAGCATCGCCGAGGGACTGGAACTGCGCGTTCCAGATTTCGCGCTTCATCTCGCGCAGCGAACGGGGTGAGACTTCGTGGGCCAGCATGCGGGCGTAGGCTGCAACTTCGCTGGCGAAGTCGGCCGCGGGGATCACCCGGTTGACCAGCCGCATCTGCAGCGCTTCGGCGGCGCTGATGACGCGCGAGGAATACAGCAGGTCCGCCGCCGCGCTGAACCCGATGAGACGCGGCAGCAGCCACGAAATTCCATGTTCTGCGATCAGGCCTCGGCGGGCGAAGGCCGTGGTGAACTTCGCAGTGTCGCTTGCGATGCGGATGTCGCAGTAGAGCGACATGATCATGCCTAGCCCGGCGGCCGGGCCATTGATGGCTGCGATGATTGGCTTCGGTACGGCAGGAAACCAGGAATACTGCTTCTGGAAATTCGGGTTGGCGCTTGCGTCCCATGGCGTTGCCGCATCCACGGCGCCGCGCGATGTCGCGGCCTCGCCGGACTGGATGGTCTGCAGCATGCCCATGTCGGCTCCGGCGCAGAAGCCCTTGCCAGCTCCAGTGAGCACGATCACGCGCACGCTGGCGTCATCGCTGGCGGCGCGCATGGCGTGCCGTACGTCGCGATCCATTTCACCGCGCCAGGCGTTGAGCTTGTCCGGACGGTTGAGCGTCACCCACGCAACGCCGTCCTCGGCTGAATAAAGGATGTCTTCGTAGGCATGGGCCATCGCGTTTCTCCGTTTGTATCAAGCCTACGTGGTTTGGGGCAGGCGCCAAGGCGGTGGGTGAGTGATCGGGTAGGCCGGCGCGCTATTTGCTCAGTGCGAACACGTGCACAGAAGGTTGGGCGGTGGGTTTCGGCATGGCGGGGAGGCCGCGCGAGACACGGAACCTGTCATAGCGCGGCGCCATCGCTCCGATGTGGTAGTTGCCCATGCCGGTGACGACGGCGACATACTGGGTCGCGCCGACGCTGTAGGTCATAAGGATTGAGTTCGGGTTGCCATCCAGCCTGGCGCTCCACAGCAGCGTGCCGTCGCGATCGTCGAACGCCTTCAGGGCGGGGTCGAGATCGCCGATGAACACGAGGCCGCCGGCCGTCGCCAGCGCCGACGTGGAAATCGGCGACTCCAGGTCGCGGCGCCAGGCTCGCTTGCCGCCGCTGACATCCATCGCCTGCAGCAGACCCATCTTGCCGTCTGCAATCGCGTCCGGGTGATCGGCTTCGGAAATCTTGGCACCGGGCGCGCTCAGCAGGGCTGAGCCCTGATTGCCCATTTTCGCGCACCACTCGGTCAGCGGCAGGTACAGCATCCCCGTCGACGGGCTGAACGATGTCGGCGGCCATGCGCGCGCGCCCGAAGGGCTCGGGCAGTAGATCGTGTCGCGCGACGGATCGGGATAGCGCTGCGGATCGATCGTCTTCTTGCCGGTCTTCCGATCGATCGCGGTGATCATGTTCTGCGTGCCGGCGTCTATCGAGAAGAGGTATTCCCCTGTGGCGGCGTCGAGCGCATCGAGCACCCCCATCTTGCCGACATTCATCACCACCTTGCGGTCGCGGCCATTGACCTTGACCGTCGCGATTGTGCGCTCGAACGCCCAGTCGAGATCCCACTGGTCGTTGGAGACGTGCTGGTAGTGCCATTTGAGCTGGCCGGTGTCGGCATTTAGCGCCATCGTGGCGTTGGTGTAGAGCGCGTCATTCGTGACCCCGGGAAGCTCCGACCGTTTCGCCAGCACGGCGGTGTCATAGGTCGGTCCGGCGCCGAAATAGAGAAGGTTCAGCTCCGGGTCATAAGTGCCCTTGTCCCACACCGACCCGCCGGTGCGCTTTTCCAGCGGGACGTCGTTCCAGGTGTTGCCGCCCGGCGCGCCGGGACGCGCGAGCGTGTAGAAGCGCCACACCTCCTTGCCCGTCGCGATGTCGAGCGCCACGATGAAGCCGCCACCCGGCCCCGCGCTGGCGGTCACGGCCTGGATCACCATATCGCCGACCACCATGGGGGCGCTACGCAGGTTGAACACCATGCGGCTTGTAGCAGGCGCACTCAGCTCGATCTTGTGGTCCCACGTCTTGGCGCCGGTGCGCGCATCGAGCGCGATGACGTGCAGGTCGGAGGTCGGCGCATACACATGCCCGCCGCCGAGGCCGACGCCCATCTTCATCGTCGAACCGTTTTCGGGCGTATGCGTGTGGCGCCACATCTCCTGTCCGGTGACGGCGTCGAGCGCGAGCACGGTGTCGGGCGCGGTGTGCAGGAACATCACGCCGTCATGCACGAGCAGGCTCGGCATGCTGAGGCCGGGCGCGAGCTTCGCGCGCCACGCCGGCGCGAGGTCTTTCACATTGGTGCGGGTGATCGTGTTGAGGGGACTGTAGTTCTGGCCGTCATAGGTGCGGCCCAGCTGTATCCAGTCGCCGGGCGAGGGCGTCTGCAGCATCGCCTGCGTGACGGGCCGCATGGCGGCGAGCCGCTCGGCCGGTGTTGCGGGAATGACATACGCCGGCTCCGTGGCGCAGGCGCCGAGTGCGAGCTTGGCGCCAATCGCCAGGATGCAAAGCCGATTGCGTGACCGCATGTCCGTCCTCCCATTGACCGCCCGTTCGCCGGGTCTGATCAGACACTATGACCCTGCCGGAAGGCTTGGGAAGCGTGCCCTAGGGGGAGGGTCCTGTGTGTTGATGCAGACTGGGGTCACGTTTTTTCGACATCTGCCTGCCTCGCAGGCGGCTACTTCCCTCACGCTCCGTGTGCTGCCTTCCCTGCCTTTGGCGGGCGGGGACTGGAACCCACTGACTGCAAACGTGGGAGATAACACTCGGGTCGAGGTGAAGGATTTCGCGAGTTTGCGCGGCTTAGGCGGCGGGGCAAAAATCCGCGCGATAATCCTTCACTGCAGCGCCGTGTGCGCGCCTGCGAGGAGATCATGACAATGGATAGACTGAGGCCGGCCTTTGAGTATGGGCGAAGCTGAGCGCGCAGAGGATACGCCGGTGGATGAGGCGGCGATGCGGGAGCATGCGTCTAAGGGCAAGCGTGATCGCGCCAAGCCGGTGTCCGCGAAGTATGGGCAGGGGCGCATACAGCATGGGCGCGTGCTGCAGGAGTTGCAGGACCAGATGTGCGCGTTCGGGGCGCCGGGCGGCGAGCCGCGCTCGCCGGGCTGTTGTGGAAGCCTGCGGTCAGGCCGGAGATCGACCTGCTGCATCGGCGAGGCGCTATTTCCGCGTGCGCATGACGAGCCAGGCGAGCGCGCCGACGGCGAGGGCTTCGGCCAGCATGACGCCGACAGCAACGGCAAGCTGATAGGGCTCGATGCCCCCGACGAACATCAGCGGGGAGAACGCGTAGACGCCGATGAGCGGAGCGCCCACCACCACGGCGGCGAGCGCGATTAGGATTGCGGCGCGGGTGGGTTTCTGTTCTGGCACGCGCTAGTCCTTGCCGATCCAGCCCTGCGACGTCAGCAGGAAGGAGAAGCCCCATGTCGCCACGAAGCAGGCGATGACCGACCCGCCAAAGGCCGGCCAGAAGCTGATGCCGAGTTTCTGCAGCCCGAGGAGGCCGATGAAGAAGATCAGGCCGGGCCAGAACAGCAGGAAGGTTTTCAGCGCGAAGGCTGTGGCGACCTCGGCGCCGCCCTTCTGCGAATCGAGCGCGATCAGGGCGACGGTGAGCATGGTGGCGAGCGGCAAGGCGACAAGGGCTGCGGCAAGCCAGGTGGAACGCTTGGCGATTTCCGACAGGGCAATGATGAAGGCGGCGGTAGCGACGCCCTTGCCGAGCGTTCCGAGGAACGCACCTGATGTGATCGTCTTCAAGATGCCGTCGAGCATGCCGGTGGTCCCGCGCTTTCCCGTGGGCGACAGTTGCCGGGTGGAGTGGGGCAGGTCAACCGGCGACGGTGGTGTGTGTTGAGCGACCACGTGGAGAGACACTTTCTGGCCCCCATCGGTTCGTTGGACGATCCGCTACTGCATTCCAAAGACTGCGATTTCCCCATGTCTGGCTTGATCGCGACGACTGTGAGGTCGCCACTCGGCCGGCTCCCGCGCCAACACCGATGCGACAAGGATTGTGACGCTCTTCGAGGAAGTCGGCGCAGGCCGGTTCTCGGCGAAGATATCTGGCGGAGCGCGACGTCGCAGACCCTGACCCTGCTACTGGCCTGTGGCGCATGGATGAGCGGTATGGTGACATGCCGTTTCGGCGAACGAGAGGCCTTGAACAGAATACGCGCAAGGCAGGCAGGGTTCTCAATTGCTGGCGCGGCGTGAGGGCCAGTAGGGTGCGTGCTGTATGCGAAGGCAGTTTTCTGAATGGACGAAATCCAGTCGTCGCTTCGATTGAGTATCGACTTTGAGGTCAGCGGGACTGACCTTTGGCCGTCCCGTTATCGTGTGTCAGACCTCGCGGTGCAGTCCATAGGCGCTGTCGGCTGTGCGCTCGCGGAGCTGGTCGCTGCGCGCAGCACCAAACAAAAGTCTCCTTCTGTGGTCGTCGACCAGCGCCTCGCGTCACTCTGGTTTGCCCGGTCGATTGACCCTGTCGGCTGGAGTTTGCCGCCAGTCTGGGATGCGATTGCGGGCGACTATCGCACCAAGGATGGCTGGATCAAACTGCACACGAACCTTCCACATCACAGAGCGGCGGCCTGTAAGGTTCTGGGCGTCGCGCCGGAACGCGATGCAGTCGCTGCAGCTGTTGCCGCTTGCGCCGGGGACGATCTTGAAACGGCAATCGTCGAGGCTGGCGGTGTGGCCGCTGCGATGCGAAGTCGCGCTGAATGGAAAGCCCACCCGCAAGGCATTGCGATCTCCGGTGAACCGCTTGTTGCCTGGAGCAATGAGCGTCGCATTCAACGACCGCGGCGCCCGACTGCTTCAGGGGCGCCGCTTGAGGGCTTGCGTGTGCTTGACCTGACGCGTGTCCTCGCTGGTCCCGTCGCAACGCGAACTCTGGCGGCGTTTGGCGCAAGCGTGCTGAGGCTTGATCCTCCGGGCTGGGACGAACCCAACGTCGTTCCCGATATCACGCTCGGCAAGAAATGTGCGACACTTGATTTGCGCGACAGCGGATCCCGACAGATCTTTGAGAGGCTTCTCTGCGAAGCGGATGTACTTGTGCACGGATATCGGCCTGGTGCGCTGGAAGGCCTGAAAATCGGAAGCGAATGGCGTCGCAGCATCGCCCCCAATGTGATCGAGGTCTGTCTCGACGCTTATGGGTGGTCTGGACCGTGGGCGGGTCGCCGGGGATTCGACAGTCTCGTTCAGATGAGCAGCGGAATCGCTCACGCCGGAATGACCTGGGCCGCCGCGACCAAGCCGACGCCATTGCCCGTACAGGCGCTCGATCACGCAACGGGCTACCTGATGGCGGCGGCGGTGATTCGAGCAATCCTGGCTTGTGAGCGCGATGAGCCTGTCGCGGATGCGCGATTGTCCTTGGCGCGGACCGCAGAGCTTCTGGCTGCCCATCTGCAGGAGGACGCTGCTACGACGAGCCTGATTTTCGCAGACAAAGACTGGGCCGAGGATTTGGAACGAACCCCGTGGGGAGATGCCCGGCGGTTGAAGTCACCGTTGCAGGTCGGCGAGATCGCAATGACCTGGCGATCGCCTGCGTGCGAGCTTGGGTCTGCAAAGCCACATTGGACGATGCATGGGGCGTGAAACATCGCGGACGCTGGACCGGCTGCCGGCAGACACTTTCACCGGTCGGGTTTAGTGCTAGCGCGTCGATCGCCGCTGGCCGTGAAGACGGCGGGAAGTCGTTCACAATAGCTGTTCAGCTTGGCCGGGGCGCTTCCGCCTTCCGGCAGTAGACTGCCGACAGTAACAGAAGCGCGCTGCGACAAGCGTCGCGATGTCTACTGTGCCGCCGGACGGTCGAGGCGGCCGATGCCGCGCTTCACGACCGGCTGCTTCAGGCCAGCACGTTCCAGCTCGCGCGCGCCAAGGAGGATGTTCGGAACCGCGTAATTCCCCTCATGACAGGCGTATTCGTAAATACGATCCGGCGAGCGGCGGAAGTTGAGCTCGCCTTTCCACGGCTGGGTGTAGGCTGCGGGATCCTCGACGGTGAACTGGTAGAAGATCGTATCGTTGTCCCGCATCGTGAAGCGCTCGGTGACTTTCGAGTCTGGCGAGATGTAGACAAAAAGGCCGAAGTCAACGCGAACCGATTCTACCGCCTTGAAGCCGACGGTTTCGACGACCAGCGTGTCGCCATCCCACTTGCCGACGCTGGTGCCGAGGTACTGGCGCATGTTGTCGGGGTTGTGCTGACCGTTCATCCGGACGATCCGCGTGTCGTGAACCATCTCGATGTTGATCGCGATGGCGTCGGGTGTCTGGATGATCTGCTGGTGGTTGTTGTAGAGCGCGTTCAGCATGGGCGGGCCGCCGGTCGAGGCGAAGCCGATGAGGCAGCGCTCGATCGGGATGCGCTCCTCCGGATTGTCGAACATGTTGTAGGTGCTTACCGTCTTCATCATCGCTGCGCGGCCGGCGGGCGTGTACGGCACTTTTCCGTTTGGTGGATCGGTGATCCACGAGGAACGGTATGTGCCGTTGATCTTGCCGACCTGCCTGCCGGGGTCGATCCAGAAATTGTTGTAGCCGGCGGGATCATCTCCCACTTCAGGCGCGCCCTTGTCCTGTGCAGTCGGGGCGTTGTCCGCGGCCGCGACGCTGGCGGCGTCCATCTCCCACTGCTTCGCGTCGGCTTCTGAAATCACGAGGTCCTTGAATTCTGGCACGCGCTCGAGCCGCGTGATCGAGGAATTCGTCCACACACCCTGAAAGTCAGGCTTGCCTTCGGTGGTGCGAGGAATAGGGCCGCCAGCCTGGGCGTAGGCGGCGCCACAGGAGATCAGAGCGGCAGCTGTGCAGAGGACCGAGAAGCGCATCATGTAGATGTTCCTTGCGTGATCTTGATGTGATCCTTGCACAAGGTTCGCTCGCGGACGAGCCGTGGTCTCGCGGTCGTGAACAACATCGGTGCGTCGAGCCTTCCGTTACGGAACTAGTCGTCGCGAATGTCCGTGAGTGTCTTCTTGTCGGGATAGGGCGTGCGGCGCGAAACGGATTGGCGTCTCGCACGTTGATGCGTCGGACCCGGCGCGCGTGCGCCGGCAGGAGGACTGCACATGATGAAAGCTGCAATGATGGCCGTGGCCATTCTGGGTGTCGCGGGGCTGGGCGCTTGCGAAAAGGCCGGTGAGGGCATGGACAATGCGATCGACGACGTGCGTGGCGAGCGTGACCTGCGCGACGGCGCGATGGAAAAGGCCGGAGAGGCGATCGACAACACGGTCAGGACCGAGCGCAGGAACGACGTGGACTCGGTGGCGGATGCGATCGACGGAGACGCATCGACCAAGCCGAACTAGCTGTCCTCACGAGAGGATTGCCAAGCCGCGAGCGTTCGCGCATGTCCGGCCGTACGCCGAACGGGCGCGAATGGAGAGTGGCATGTTCTCACATGTGATGGTCGGGACGAACGATCTCGAGAAATCAAAGAAGTTCTATGACGCCGTGCTCGGCGCGCTGGGCGTGAAGCCGGGGTTCGTGGACGACAAAGGGCGCGTTTTCTGGCGCACAAAGACGGGCACGTTCGGCGTAAGCATTCCGATCAACGGGGAGAGGGCTTGCTTCGCGAACGGCGGCACGATCGGCTTCGCTGTCGACACGCCCGAGCAGGCGGATGCATGGCACGCTGCGGGCGTGGCGAATGGCGGCACGGCGGTCGAGAATCCGCCGGGCATCCGCAAGGGCGGTGCGGTCGAGATGTATCTTGCCTATCTGCGTGATCCCGATGGGAACAAGATCTGCGCGCTTAAGCGGATGGGGTAGGCCTATCGCAGCATAGCGAAGTCCACGACTGCTCCCTCGTCGTCCAGTTCGCAGATGGTGGCGAGGAGCAGGTAGCCGAAGCTGTCGTGCAGGCGCATCACGCCGCGGAGTTCGCGTTCGACGAGACGTGGGGCGGATTGGTAGCGGGCGGAAAAAAAGTCGCGTCCTGACTTCTGCTGGCCGCGCGCGTCCGCGATCAGACCTGGATATCGACCAGTCGCGCAGGCGTCGTGGCGGCGCCTTGCCGGGTATCTGCGACGGCTTCCAAAGGCTTGACGTCCTCGAGCACCGTTGGCCGGGTCGGTGCATTTTGCGGCGATGCTTCAGCTTTAGCCGCGGCCTCGAGGCTCGCGGCCCGTTCGGCTTTCAACTGTGTGCGTGCAGCTTCCTGATCGGCGACCATGCGCCGGAGCGCCTCGGCGAAGAGCAGTTCCCTGATCTGTGCGGCGTAACGAACCGAACTTGGTCCGATCGTCACCGGTGAAAAAGCGCTCATGACTCGATCCCCAGCTCAGAAAAATATGCCGGCTGAATGAATCGTGACTTAACGGAAATGAGCAATAACGGCCTTTTTCAAGGAAAAAACAGTTAACAGAACGGCAGCCGCGATTCAAAGATTGCGCACTTGCCTCGCGTAGCAGCGGCGCGATGGGCGGATCAGACCGCGACTTGGGCGGCGAACGGGCAGCCAGGACTTTGAGGAGAGGCCGATGTGCTGGACCAGTTTTCTGGATGCCTCTTGCGTGCCAAAAGCCGTTCGTCTGCCTGTGCGTCGGCGCGATGCGGCGCGAGCGCCTCCCAAAACATTTTTGTCGCGATCGCGGGAAGTATCCGCTTCCTTCCGAGGGCGCACATGAGCGGTGCGCCCCTCCGCGCCTTCTCAGGTTTTCACGTCGATCAGCAAGGCGGTGTGTGCGTCGGCGCAAGCGCAGTAGCCGCGCGCGAGCAGTTCGGCAAGGTTGCGCGCTTTCCGGACCGTTCGGTCGGAGCTTTGCGCGTCGAGATAGATCGCGCGCTGGCGCTGCAGGGCGACGTGAGGTGGCGCGCGTTCATGGATGAATGGCAGATCGCATGACATGGGCGCAGCCTTGGCCGGTCGTATCTGGAACGACTGAAACAGGCTGACATGCGCGCATCAAGGTCGCGTGCGCGCGGGCATATCGGTTCCAGCGCGAAGGCTGGTGCGTGGGTAACGATGAGGCGAAGCCGCTCAGGCCAGGAGATCGAGCAGCCGTGCGGGCAGCGGAGCGGGATTATCGGTGGCACGTTCTGCGGGCGTGGGGCGTGCGGCGGCTGAAGGCTTTGCTTCCTCGACGCGCGTGCCGCGGCGGGCTTCAGCGTGCGCCAACAGGTCTTGGCGCGCCACGGTGCGGGCCGCATCACTGCGGTCTGCGGCGGCTACGCGGTCGGCTGAAATCACATCAATTGCCATTCTGCTCTCCCTCAACGAGGCGGAGTTTGAGGGAAAACCGTTATTCAAGCTTGGCAGGAAATGAAAAAGTCTGGCGAGGTAAAGCAGGGTCTTGCTAACTCTAATTGGAGGAAGCGATAGTGTCGGGCGCGCGACCACAGACCGCGAAGACAAGAGACCGAGACGCCTTCGCGCCGACTCGCTTGCCGGCCGGATCCATCAACATTGGCGACGATTAGCCCACAATTGTCATCGTGCGAGAATCTGCGCCGATGACTGCGATCTCCGACCCGCGCACCGCGCAGAGTTCGGGCGCAGGGGAGCTGGCTCATGACGTCTCTGAGCGAGATCCAATGGCGTATAGCTGCGTTAGGCTGACCCCGGCGGCGGCGAGTGCGGGTTTTGCGCCGGAACGGCTGGATGCCGTCTGCAGGTCTTGCATCGTCATGCTTGGCGTAGCGGTGGTGTTCGCGCCGGCGCATTAGGCGGCGGAGACGCCGTCCGTCTCAAGCCCTCGTCCTGCGTGACGCCGCGCTGCGGCTCCTCAAGTTGAGGGCTTGAGCTTCCGCCGGTGCAAGCAGTGTATGAGTTCGAGCGTCAGGCCAGAACGACAGGCACATAAGGCCGATGATGCCAACTGCGAGCACGACGCGCATACCCAAGCGGACGGCGAGGGCCGAACGGGCTGCTTGGGTCATGAGATCCTACTCAGCGGCTACGCGATGGCGATCGGCAGGCGCGGGGTCGTTCCAAAGAGGCATGGAGAAGGGTGGACGAGCCTTCGGCGGTGGAGGCGGCGCTGCAAGAGCTGGCTTCGGCAGGGGCAGAGGCGCCTGCGTCTGCACCGATGGCGCAGCGAATGGCTGAGCCTGTGCTGCGATTGCAGCCTGGAACGCCTGGACGACCTCGGGGGGCGCTTGCGGTTGCGCCAGCGAACGGACCATGCCGTTGTGGTGCAGCAGGAAATCGACGATCTTACGAACGTCGCCGGCGCTATAGCCGCTGAAGCACCGCTCCATGAAGCGCGCAGCGAGCAGGAGTTCGCGTGGCGAGCCAAGCGGAGCGGTCGCGGGCAGGCGTTTCGTTGCGCCGGCCGGAAGAATGAAATGCGCAAACCAGGCATCGTCTTCCGGCGTGAGGCGGAAGCGCGGTTCAGGCGGGCGGCCGATGGCGCGGCCTACGAGAAGCCGGTCGAGCGGGTTGCGCTCGCGGTTGGTGCGGGCGCGATCGCGCGCGAAGGCGAGGAACATGGCGAGCACGATGAAGCGCTGCTGTCCGTCCAGTACGGTGTAGACGCCCGATTTTGGAGGCGAGACAGTTACGACCCAGAGATGGAGCGCCTCTTCGGGCACTTCTTCCTCGTCGAAGGCGTCGCGCACTGCGTTTTCGAGGTCGACGATGAGCTGGGCCAACTAG